>JAAYMP010000004.1 GCA_012521315.1 Bacillota bacterium | reverse complement strand
GAGCCGGCGCGAAGTAGAAATTACCCCGGAATACAATGGGTTTGTCATCCCCGATCGTTTTGTGGTAGGTTATGGCTTGGATTATGCGGAGCGTTTTCGGGAGTTACCGATGATTGGCGTCCTCAAACCGGAGGTCTATACGGGAAAATAAAACCTCCGGCCCGACCAGTATGATCCCGGCGACGATGGGGAGAATACGAAGGGACATACTTTGGAAGGGAGGTTAGGAGGTTTTTGGTGACCAAAGCCAAAATGCAAGAGGTTGTCGACGGGATTTACGTGGAACCGGTCCCAATTACCGTCGGCGATGAGGTCAAGCTAAAATATAAAGGGAAACTGGCGACGGACGGGGCGAAGAGCATTTACCTCCATACCGGTTATGGTTTCGACCACTGGATGGAGGTACAAGACATAAAGATGAAAAAGGGGCGGGACGGCAGTTGGTCGGCTTCGCTGGTCGTCGACAACTCAACCCGGCTAAATTTCTGTTTTCACGACGGCGCCGACCATTGGGACAACAACTACGGCCGGAATTGGAGTTATGACATCCATGACGGCGCAATAACAGACTGAAGGCCTGTAAAAGGCCTTTTTTTAAAATATTAATATTTGGTAGAAAAAGGGGATACGGTTTGGGGAAGGCAGGATTTTATTTTTTACCGTAGAAATCTGATCAATTATAACATTTGGAGAGGAGGGGGAAGGTGGCCAAAATTCTTGTGATCGACGATTCCCCACTCTTCAGGCTTTTGTTGAAGGAGATTTTGATCCACGCCGGTAATGAGTGTTTTGATGCCGCAACGGTTACCGAGGGTATGGCGCTTTTTTTTAAAGAGGATCCGGATCTGGTGATTAAAGATCTGATCATAGGGGACGCCGACCCCGTCGAAGTGATCAAAGAGTTTAAAAAGTACAATCCCAGGGTGAAGATTGTGGTCTGCACTACGGCGACGCAGAAAGGCTTGATCTACAAAGCAATTCGAGCCGGAGCTGAGGATTTTTTGCTTAAACCTTTTCATACTGATGAAGTTACCAAAACCATCCAGCGCTTGTTGGCGAACTAACTACCAGATCTTTGCGGAAGGGAATTGGGCGGTTAACCCGAAAATACTTAATTACGGTAGTGCGGGCAAGTAAAGACGAAGCAGGTTTATCTTAGCAAAGTTTTTGGCAACACCCACCCCGCGTGGGTAAACAAAGGAGTAATGGACATGGTAAAAAAACATCCCGGGTTTTATTTGGTGTTCCTGATCCTCTTCCAAATCCTGCTGATATTTTCCCTGCCCTTGTTGGCGCAGGGAGCAGTTCCTCCCGAAGACCCCCCGACTTTCTCTGGACGTTTCACGTTAGTGGATGCCGACGGAAACGGGACCCCGGATCACCTCGGCTATTTCCTGCCCCTACCCGCGTCCCGACCCGACGTGGTTTGGGTCTGCGGAGAACTCCAGGCCATGATTGACCAGCAATGGCGGACCATCGATTACACCGCCCGCCCTTTTACGCAAACCAGCGGCGCGGAAGCGGCTCTGTATTTTTACGGCGGAGAGTTACGCCGGCTGCGGGTGAACGGCCCTTACCGCGTTTTAATTGAGATTAGGGGGGTCAGTCTGCACGCCTCGGGAACAGGCGGCGTTTCCGCCCCGTTCCAATATGGTCAGTTTGAGGCGGCCGATACCGTCCTGACCAACCAGGGGCCTTTTTCCACCGCCCAGATTCAGCAGGTTATTTATACGTGGGCGAACGAAAACGGCATCCAGTTGGGTCCCATCCAGACGGTGACCTTCACCTTTGACCGCTGGCGTTTTGATTTCGCCGGGGGGAACGGCGGTTACGGTAAACGGATCTGGTACGCGCCGACCGGGGAGATCAACTGGACAATCTATTAGAACTGTGAAATTGGTTGTTCCTAACAACAGAGGATCCGGCTTGTCCGGATCCTTTGCTTTTCTGGGCCAGGGGTAAATTAAAACGGAAGGCCGGGCCGGATGGAAACAAAAGGTTGAGGAAAACGGCGGAGTATGAGATAATGCGGGCAAGGAAAAGATGTTTGGGACGGTTCAGGGTTCGGGAGAGGAGGAGCGACGATGGATCTTTTCAGTGCGGCGCGGGAAACCCAACGGAAGAAAGAGGCTCCCTTGGCGACGCGGATGCGTCCGGAACGCTTTGAAGACTTCGTCGGCCAGCAGGAGATCGTTGGCCCCAACCGATTACTGCGCAGGGCGATTGAGGCCGATCGTTTGACTTCGATGATCTTTTACGGGCCGCCGGGGACCGGCAAGACAACCTTGGCCTACCTGATTGCCAAATATACGAAGGCCCATTTTGAGACGGTAAACGCCGTTTCGACCGGGGTGACGGAGTTGAGAAAACTGATTAAAGAAGCGGAAGAGCGTCACGCCCTGCACGGAAAGCGGACCGTCGTCTTTATCGATGAGATTCACCGTTTTAATAAAGGGCAACAGGATGCGCTGTTGCCGGCGGTGGAAGATGGAACCATTATTTTGTTGGGCGCGACGACCGAAAACCCCTATTATGAGGTGAATACCCCCCTTTTGTCCCGCGCCCGGATTTTCCGCCTGCGGCCGTTGACCGACGACGAGGTGAAGGAGGTGATCGCCCGGGCCCTGCAGGACCGGGAGAAGGGCTTGGGCGACCTCCGGGTGGAACTGGAACCCGCGGCTTTGGACCATTTGGTCCGGGTGGCCGAGGGTGATGCGCGGCTGGCGTTGAACGGCCTAGAACTGGCGGCACTTACGACCGAACCGGGTCCGGACGGCAGGCGCGTCCTCACAGCGGAGATTATTGCCGATTCAGTCCAACAAAAGGTGATCCGCTACGATAAACAGGGCGATAACCATTACGATACGATCTCTGCTTTTATCAAATCGATCCGGGGCTCCGACCCGGATGCCGCCCTTTTTTATCTGGCCCGGATGTTAAAGGCGGGGGAGGACCCGAAATTTATTGCCCGGCGGATGATCATCCTGGCCGCCGAGGATATCGGCAATGCCGACCCTCAGGGTTTATTGGTGGCGGTCGCTGCCGCGCAGGCCGTGGAGATGGTCGGGTTGCCGGAGGCCCGGATTCCCATGGCCCAGGCCGCGGTTTACCTGGCGACCGCACCCAAGTCGAATGCTTGCTATCTGGGGATTGACCGGGCGGCCGGCGATGTGGAAACGGTCAGCCAAGGGACGATCCCGCTGCCTCTTCGGGACGCCAGCCATCCCGGCTCCCGACAGATGGGGCACGGGCAGGGCTATCTCTACCCCCACGATTATCCCGGACATTATGTGCGCCAGGAGTATCTTCCTCCCGAGCTAAAGGGGCGTTGTTACTATGAACCGACGACCGAAGGCTACGAGCGGGAGATCAAAACACGGTTGGAAAAATGGCGCCGCGGGGGAGAATAAGGATGTGGAACCAAAAAATTTTTAAAGTAGAGCCTTGACAAAGACCGTCTCTTTTTGCTATAATTTTCTTTCTTGACAATAATGGACAAACTGTGCTATACTTTACTTATGGTAAGGAAGAAGGATGGTGAACAGGTTTGTCCAGGCAAGAGACGAATGTTTTAGAAAAGATCCGGAAGGATATGGACAGCTTTGTTGGCCAAGAGGTCAGTATAAAAGCGAACACGGGACGGAAAAAGGTTTTCCAGGTCAACGGCATTTTGGAACAGACGTACCCCAAAGTTTTCGTTGTGAAGTTCCGGGAACGGCAGGTAGAACGGAGAGTATCCTATAGTTACGCCGATCTGCTTACGGAGGCGGTGGAGATCACCATCGGGGAAACCCGGATTGGTGTTCAGACAAATTAAAGCCCGTTTTCACCCGTCTTCCTTCGGGAAGACGGGTTTTATTTTTTCAGTCGAAAACTTGGAGGCGGGGAGGAATGGACGGGGTTTAAAGCGTAAAGGTTTCGCCCCAACCGACAGGAGGTGGGCCCGGGGCGTCGAACTTACTTATACCTAAACGATTGCCGACAGGGGCAACCGACGGAGGATGAGTAAGCAATGAACAGGCGCTTGGTTTTCTTGTTGTTCCTTGGCGTTCTGCTCATGCCGCCGGCGCCGGTGGCGACTGAACCACCGGCCGTGGTTGTGCTTACCGTCAAATTGAGCTTAGCCCCACCCGTGACCCTCCGCTGCCGGGGACCGGTCCGCCTTTATTCCCTGCCGGAGAAGGTTTTGCCGCTGACACCCCCTCTTTCAGCCGCCCCTTGGCGGGAAGTGCACGGCGGCACCATCTTTCACCAGCTAACTTGGCGGGTCGAGCCGGTTGACGGACGGATTGTTCTTGCCTCGGAACAGGGTGACCTGGTGACGACGGATTTACCCTTGATGCTGTGGAGTGCCGACGGGAGCGGCTTTGAACTGAACGGGGCCGTCTACCCGGGGACCCTGGTCCTTTGGCCCGAGGATGGACTGCTGTTTTTTAACGAAGTCAGTCTGGAGGATTATGTCTGGGGTGTTTTGGGGAGCGAAGCCTATGCCGGTTGGCCTTTGGAAGCCTTAAAGGCGAATGCGGTGGCCATCCGGTCGTATACTTTATATAGTCTGGGGCGACATGGATGTTACGATCTCTGCGACACCATCCATTGCCAAGTCTACCGAGGGCTGCCGCCGGAGGCGGTCTTTCGGACGGCGGTGTGGACGACCGCCGGGGAGATCCTGTGTTGGCAGGGGGCGCCGATCAACGCCGTTTATCACTCTAGCAGCGGCGGGCGGACCAGGAACAACGAGGAGGTTTGGGCAGGAACGCCACTGCCCTATTTACGTTCGGTGGAGGATTTTGACCACGACGGGAGAAACTACCAGTGGCCCCAGGAGTATCAGTTTAGTTGGGTGGAGCTGACCGAAACCCTTGGGGTGGCGGCCGATCAGGAACTGCGCCTGGTTCCGTTCTTCAACCCAGCCGGAGAACGTCTGGGTTTCTGGGTGAACAGTCCTTTTACGGAAAAACAGTTGCGGAACGAAGAGTTCAGACGCCTGTTCTCCCTGCCCAGCGCCAATTTTCACCTCTTTATCCAGCCCGGGAAGGCCGAAATCACGCAAGCGGTTACCTTAACGCCTGGGACGGAGCTGCTCTTTACCGGCAAAGGGGCCGGCCACGGGGTCGGGCTCAGTCAGTGGGGAGCGGCCGCCTTGGCGGGACGGGGCTATTCTTACGGCCAAATTCTCCAGCATTATTACGGGCCGGAGGTTGTATTGCGTTCGGCCAGCGGCCAGTTGCGCAAGGAAAAGCCCGCGACCCAGTAAACATAGCTCAGGTAAAATATTCGATCTCCGCCTGGGGGAAGCGTTCCTTAAGCTCGGCCGTGAACCAGTTTTTCAAGGTTGCCAATTGTTCCGGTGGGTAGAGGTATTTCCCATAGCCGTATTTTCCCCACTTCAACTTGCGGGTCTGCTCGTCCATCGCCAATTTGGTCCGGGGGAACCGCTCTAAAATTACCTTTTTGGCCCGGGCGGTAAAGCGGTGGGAGATCAATTCAAAGCTGAGGCTGGGCGGACGGTGGGGCCGGAGCCAAGCGGCCAGGTCATCCAAGAGTCGGCGGTAATCGGCCTGCCAGTGTTCGTAAAGGAACAAGGGGGCAATAATAAAACCCAGGGGGTACCCGGCCGCCGCCATTTTGCCGGCGGCGGTCAACCTTTCGTTCAACGGGGCGGTCTTCGCTTCAAAGGTTTCAATGACATAGGCCGTGTTGATACTGAAGCGAAACTTGGTGTGTCCCTGGTGTTCGAGGTCGAGGAGACCGTCGACGTTGGTAAACTTGCTGACCACCCGGAGCCGGCCATAATCCTGGCGACCGAAGAAGGCGATGGTCTTCCGGAGCGAGCCGGTCAGGTGCTCGACCGCGAGGGGGTCGGCGGTGCTGGCCGCTTCAAAACTGGTAATGTTTGGGCGGTTTTGGTCGATGTATGCTTGGACGGCCGCCAAAATCTCATCGACATTGACGTAGATCCGGACGTAGGGTTTGCGTCCCAGCGTGGTAGCGAGGTAGCAGTATTGGCACCCCCCCGGACAACCGGTGCCGAGGGCAAACTCGTAATCGGCGGAGGGGCGGCAGGAATCAAATTTGAGCGATTTTTTCACGCCCACCACCAAAGTCTGTTTGGCTTCGCGGTAGGCGCTTTGGGGCGTGGCGCCGGGAATCCCGAGCACGCGGTTGTGGGAAGGGGTGAGCCGGCAGGGAATGCCCTGCGCGGCCATGCGTTCGTAAAGCTCTCGGCCTAAAGGGTAGTCCAGGGCGGCCGGTTCGAAAAAAGCCCGTTTTGGCATAAAAAGTTCCACGGTCATGATTCCATCCTTCGTATTTTGGTATATAGTCTTTACGGTTGCGGAAGGAACATACGGACCTCTACCGCAAGGAAGAGGCTAAATCCTGGTCACATTTCTTTTGCGCATACGTACGGCAGTGGTCACATAGAAATCCAAACGAGAAAAGGGATCTCCAGAGGAGTGAACCGATTGAGGTGATTCGATTGAAAGGCGAAAATTGGCGGGACGCGTTAATTGCCGAGGTTAAACCGGAGCGTTACCGTTATGATGAACCGCTGGCCGGTTATACTTCGTTTCGGATTGGCGGGCCGGCGGATTTGCTGGTCGAGGTAAACACCCGCGCGGAGCTGGCGGAGTTGGTCGGTTACTGTGAACGGACCGGCCTTCCCTGGTTTTTTTTAGGGCGGGGGACCAACGTTTTGGTTGATGACGCCGGTTTCCGCGGGGTGGTGTTGCGGTTAGGACCGGATTTTGCCCGCATTACGGCGGAAGATCATTGTCTGCGGGCCGGGGCGGCCGCCCCCCTGGCCTTGGTGGCGGAGACCGCCGCCCGCCACGGCCTGAGCGGTCTTGAGTTTGCGGCCGGGATCCCCGGTTCACTCGGGGGCGGGATTTTTATGAACGCCGGGTCCTACGGGGGCGAGCTGAAGGATGTGGTGGTCGCCGCCGAAGTGTACCAGCCCGGCACCGGGTTTGCCTCTTTAAACCGGGAAGAATTGCAGTTCGGCTACAGGAGTAGCATCTTGCAGAAGACGGGCGGGATTTTGGTGGAGGCGCTTTTGCGGTTAACCCCGGGGGACGAGGCGGCGATCCGGGCCCGGATGAAGGAGCTCAACGCGCAGCGGCGGGCGAAACAACCTTTGGAGTACCCAAGCGCCGGGAGTGTCTTTAAAAGACCGGAAGGGGCTTTTGCCGGAAAATTGATCGAGGAGGCCGGGCTCAAAGGACGCCGGATTGGTCAGGCACAGGTCTCGCCGAAGCATGCGGGTTTCATTGTCAATCTGGGCGGGGCCACCGCCCGCGATGTCTTGGCGCTGATCGAGGAGGTCCAAACCGCCGTCTTTCAGCGGACCGGGTTCCGGTTGGAACCGGAGATCCGGATCCTGCGCCGGGAATAGATCCCAGCAGGAGAGGGTTGAAAGGGACACGAAGTAAGGGGGACGGAGGGATCGGACGTGAAACGCCGCAAGTATTCGCTATTCTTGCTCCTACTGGTGGTGGCCGCCTTGGTAGCCGGCCCCATTTTACAGAGTAAGACCGGAAAATCCGAACCGGACCGGCTCATCCCCGGTGATTATGATGTGTGGAGCCTGGATTGGGCTCCGGACGGGCGGATCGTTTTCTGCGGGAAACAGGAGGGGGAAGCGGGGATCGCGACCCGGATCTGGCTTTACCGGCCGGAGCAAGCCAAACCGGTTTTATGGACGGGGACGGGTAGTCTGGTTGATTCGTCGCCAAAATGGGCCCCGGACGGCAGCGGGGTCGTGATGGTGCGGAAAACGGTCCCCACGTCCGAGCGGCGGGAATTTACCACCGGAATTTGGTGGAAAGAGTACCCTTCGGGTGCCGGTTTGCGTCTGACCACCGGCCCCCAGGACCGCGATCCGGACTGGGCGCCCTCGGGGGAAACCCTTGTCTTTGTGCGGGGGAATGGCCTGTACAACTCATCGCTCCTGACGATCCAAAAAAACGGGCTGGGACTGACGACCTTGGTCGCCAATGTGCAAGGCTTTATTACCACACCCCATTGGGGGAAGGACGATAAAATTTACTATACACTGCTTCGGCAAAGAAAAACCGTGGTGGAAGTGGCCGGGCAGCGTTTCGAGTGCTGGGGCCTTGACCGTGGGAGCATATGGGTTTATGATTTAAAGACGGGCGAAAACCGGCCTTTTTTGGAAAATGACGATGACAACCGGCACCCGGTGCTGTCGCCGGACGGCCGTTACCTGGCTTACATCTCAACCAACGGGCAACCGCCGGTGGAAGAACGGGTGGTCCGGGACCGGGGGAGCCTTTTCGTTTACGACCTGAGCAACGGGGCGCAGCTCCGGGTTTGGGACGGTGTCAGTTTAAATGGCGGGCCGCCCTGCTGGAGCCCGGATGGGACGCGACTTGCCTTTTTTAGTTTCCGCGATAACAGGCCGGCGGTGTGGAGCCTTAAATGGAAGGAACACGCCCAGGCGGTGACGACCGGCCGGTAGGGTTGACTGCAAAAAAAGAGGGACTTGCGCAAACCACAGTCGAACCGAAATCGATAACCTGTGGTTCTTTTCATATTAGGGGTTTCGTGTATAATAGGGGGTAAGCGGGGGTAAGCGGGAAGAAGATGTTTACCGATTTCAAGTATGCGCCGGACCGGCCGGCCTTTCTTCAACTCAAGGAATATCTGAAGGAACAGATTCTAGGCGGCATCATCCAAGCCGGCGAGCGGCTTCCTTCCACCCGGGAACTGGCCTCCACTCTTCGCCTGGGCCGGAACACTGTGATCCAGGCCTACCAAGATCTGGAAGAAGAGGGTTTTATTGAAACGGTTCCGGGGCAAGGTTCGTTCGTCCGCACCGTCGCCGTGGAAGCGGGGACAGCGATCAGGCTGCCCTGGGACCGGCTGACCACTTCTTTTGCCGCCAACGCCGTCCGGTTGGACATTGAAAAGTCCGAGTTGAAATGGGAACGGGGGATGATCTCCTTTAAGAGTATCGCCCCTGACGGCAAGTTGTTCCCCACCGAGGAGTTTAAGCGGGCTTTTCTCCATCGTTTTGCCCTGGAGGGGGAGAAGCTGCTCAACTACGGTTACGCCCAAGGTTACCGGCCGCTCCTGGAATACTTGGCCACTTATTTGAAGCAAAAAGGGGTGGATCCGGAGTGCAAAGCGATTCTGGTCACCAACGGCTTCACCGAAGGTTTGAATCTGGTCCTGGCCGGAATCTGCACTCCGGGTGACGGGATCGTTACGGAGAATCCCACCCATAATACGGCGCTTAAGATCTTTAAACTGAGAAAGCTGAAGGTTTACGGGATACCCATGACCGTGGACGGCATCGATGTGGCTTCTCTGGTGCAAACCATTGCCGTCCAACCGGTCAAAGCGGGTTTTCTGATCCCTTCTTACCACAACCCCACCGGCTTAGTGATGCCCCCGGCGAAACGCCAGGCGGTGCTGGAGGTCTTTGCCCGCTACCGGGTCCCCATCATTGAGGATGGTTTTAACGAAGAACTCCGCTACTCCGGGGCCCATGTGGCCCCCCTGCTGGCCCTGGCCGGGAAGGGGAATAATGTAATTTACATCGGCAGCTTTTCAAAGATTCTTTTTCCCGGTTTACGCCTGGGGTGGGTGGTGGCCGACCGGGAACTCATCGCCACCCTGGAGAGTATCAAAAGGAGTATGAATATCCACACCAGTTTTTTAGACCAGGCGCTGCTCTATGAGTACCTGCAAAACGGTTCTTTCGAAAAATACTTGCGCCGGGCCCGGAAGGTATACCGCCAGCGGCATGAAGCGGCGATCCAGCTGGCTTCGGCTTTGATTCCCCACCGGCAGATCTGGGGAGAGGGCGGGCTGCATATCTTTGTCGAATTGGCGCCCCAGATCAATGCCCGCGCGGTTTTGGCCGCCTGTTACCGGCGGGGGGTCCTGTTTATGCCGGGGGACCTGTTTTATACCGATGGCGGTGGGGGCAACACCTTGCGGCTGGGGATCGGCCGGGTGACCGAAGAAGAGATGGCGCAAGGGTTTAAAATTATCGGGGAGGAAGTTTCCAAGTTGGAGGGGGAGAAAAGTGCGTCAGTTTAAGAAATCGAACAAACTCGATCATGTCTGTTATGATATTCGTGGTCCGGTGATGGATGAAGCGAAGCGTCTGGAAGCGGCCGGTTATGATATTTTAAAGTTGAACATTGGCAACCCGGCACCCTTCGGGTTCGAAGCCCCGGAAACGGTGATCCGGGAGGTGCGGGCGAACCTCCACCGGGCCCAGGGGTATACCGATTCCAAGGGGATCCTCCAGGCACGCCTGGCTATCCAGGCCTATTGCCGGCAGAAGGGGATCGGTGGTGTCGAGCCGGACGATATTTATATCGGCAACGGGGTCAGCGAACTGATCGTCAGTGCCATGCAGGGCTTGCTTGATGACGGTGATGAGATTTTGATCCCGGCCCCCGACTATCCGCTCTGGACCGCAGCGGTCAACCTGGCGGGCGGGGTTGCCGTCCATTATCTCTGCGATGAGCAGTCCAATTGGTATCCGGATCTGAGGGACATCAAACGGAAGATCACACCCCGGACCAAAGGAATCGTGGTGATTAATCCGAACAACCCGACGGGGGCGGTCTATCCCCGCGCCATTCTGGAGCAGATCGTGGAGTTGGCGGCGGCCCATGAACTGATCGTCTTTGCCGATGAGATCTACGACCGGATCCTTTATGACGGGGCGGAGCATATCGCCCTGGCTTCCCTCTCCGATGACGTGGTCTTCGTGACGATGAACGGCCTTTCCAAGTCGCAACGGATCGCCGGTTACCGGGTGGGGTGGATGGTGGTGAGCGGCAAAAAGGCGGCGGCCAAGGGCTATATCGAAGGCCTCAACATGCTGGCTTCGATGCGGTTGTGCAGTAATGCCCCGGCCCAGTATGCGATCCCGGCGGCTTTAAACGGGGAGAACAGCATTGCAGATCTGACGAGGCCGGGCGGGCGCCTTTACAACCAGATGGAATTTGCCTGGCGCCGGATCAACGAGATTCCCGGTCTTTCTTGTGTGCGGCCGGCCGGAGCCTTTTACCTCTTTCCCAAAGTCGATGCGGCCCGGTTTGGGATCACCGATGACCAACAGTTTGTGAAAGACTTTTTAACTGCGGAAATGGTGCTGTTGGTCCAGGGGACCGGGTTTAACTGGCCGGCGCCCGACCATTTCCGGGTGGTTCTGCTCCCGGAGATTGCCACCTTGAGTTCGGCCCTGAACCGTCTGGAAAAATTCTTGCGCACCTACCGCCAGCACGGGCAGGCCATTAAACAGGTGGTCTGATGGACGGGAGGCGGAAAAAGAAGAAGACGACCAAATTACACCCCGGAGGAATCCGGGGTTTTTTGTTTTAGTGGCCGTCTGGAGGGTGGTTCGCCAATTTTTTTTGCGCATTATGGCCGGCCCAAATGTATACATATTGACTAAAGCCGGGTAAAGGAATAAAATTATTCCTGACCGACCGTTCGGTCGAGAGGAGGGAGATGATGATGAGGATTGCTGAACACCCCCAGGAGATGATTCCGGAAACGAAGGACCGGATTCTGGAGGCGGCGTTGGCCGTTTTTGGGCAAAAAGGATACCATAACGCAACGATGGCGGAGATCGCGGAGGCGGCGGCGGTCGGCAAAGGGACGCTTTATTGGTATTTCCCCAGTAAAGAAAAGCTCTTTTCCGGAATGGCCGAGCACGGACTCGGTCTGCTTGAGCGGGACTTATTGGCGATTATCTCCGACCGGACGCTCCCTTTTCCCGATTTATTCAAGGGGGTTGTCGGTTACTATCTGGAGTTTGCGTACACCCACCGCCATTCGGCACGGATCTTCTTAAACAGCATGAACAGTCTGGAAGGGAATAGCGAGCTCCAAGACCAGTTTCTTAAGCTCCACAACCGGTTTAACAAGTTGAACAGTGAAATAATCCGGCGCGGACGGCAAGAGGGATTTTTACGCCCCGATCTCGAGCTGGAAAGGGCGGAGACGGTTATGGCCGGGTTGCTTTCGGCTTTTATCGGCCGGTGTATTTTGATCGAAAGCGACCACCAGCTTGGGGAGGAGACCGCTTTTATTTACGACTGTTTCCTTAATGGCTTGGGTAACAGGTAAAAGAGGAAGTGTTCCGTTAAACGGTCGGGAGTTGGGTGGAAACAGATTTGGATCTCGAAGGGGGTTAAATGTGTTGCGAAAGCTACAGAAAAAAATTGGCGTCTATCTTTTCCTTGGTTTGGGTTTGGTGTTGATGCTGAGTGGCGAAGCCGCGGCCCAAGAGAGCGGTATTACGCTCCGGGAAGCACTTGACCTGGCCTTGGCCAATCCCAACAATTTGGGGACGGCCCAACGGGTGGTGGACGAGGCCGCCGCCAAGCGGGCCCAAGCGGCGGCGGGCCGCTGGCCGTCCATCTCCTTTAATACGCAGTACACCAAGATTGGACCGTATACTACCGAACACCCAATGATGCCGGGAGTTTTGGTGGACGTCGAGGCCACCGGTAGTTATAATACCGGCTTCAGCATGCAGTTGCCGTTGTACATGGGGGGTAAGCTGAACTCCGCCGTTCAACTGGCCGACTACGGGGTGGAGAGTGCCGAGTTAAGCTACGCCTTGGAAACCGAAGACCTCATCCAACAGGTGATCCAGGCCTACATCGGTTTTCTGAAGGCCGACCGGATGTGGGCGTTGGGCCAGGAGCAGATCACCATCCTCAAGGAGCACCTGCGCCTGGTCGAGACCAATCTCCGGCTGGGTTATGCGGCCAAAACCGATCTGCTGGCGACCCAGATCCAGTTGACCCAGGCGGAGCTGGCGGTGGTCAAAGCGGAACACGGGCGGAAGCTGGCCGCCGAACATCTGGCCAATCTTTTGGGGGTGGAGCCGGGGGCCTTGGTCTTAACCTCCGAACCCCGGATCAAAGCCGGTTTTACCCTTCCCGATTTGGAACTGGCCCTCCAGGAGGCAGAGCTGGCGCGGCCGGAACTGAAAAGCCTGGCGGTGGCGATCCGGATGGCGGAGGAGAACCTGAAACTGAGCAAGGGATACTGGCAACCCAATCTGGTGCTGATCGGCACTTATGGGACGCAAAACCAGTCCAGTCCGACGCTGGAGGATGCGGTCTGGACTTACACCCTTAACCTCGACTGGCGGTTGTGGTCGGGAGGGGCGGGCCGCGCGGAAGCGGCTGCGGCGGCGGCCAGTTTACAAAAGTACCAACATACATGGGCGCAGAGCAAAGAACTGATTGCCCTGGAGGTCAGGCAGAACTACTTGGCCGCGGCGGAAGCCGGCCGGGTGCGGGAGCTGACCGCGCTTATCCGGCGGCAGGCCGAAGAAAATTACGAGTTGGTCAAGGCCAAGTATGAACTGGGAGCCGCCACCAATTTGGAACTGTTAACCGCCCAAACAACGCTGAACAGTGCTTTGAATGACCAAGTAACGGCGGAATATGACTATTATCTGGCGGTTGCCGCTTTCTATCGGATGCTGGGGCAGACTGCCCAGTTTTTACGGGAGGTAAGTGAGGATGCGTAAAATATTGGTGGGTCTGGTGATCGTTGTTGCCGTTGTCGTGGTTGGTTTCCTGTTGACCCGTGGTCCGGCCCGCGAGACGTTGGCCCCGGAGGGAGCGGCCACGCCGGAGTTGCGTTTGGCGGTGGAGGTGGTGGAAGTCAGCCGGGGCGATCTCCGGGAAACCGTGGCGGTCAACGTGACCTTTGCACCGGAGAGCACGGTCCCGGTGATCCCCAAGACCGGGGGAACGGTGACCCGGGTGCTGGCGGCCACTGGGGACCAGGTGCAGAAGGATCAGACACTGTTTTTGATCGACGATACCCATCTGGAGCTTCAGGTGCAACAGGCCGTCGCGGCTTACGAAATGGCCTGTGCCCAATTGGCTCAGGCTCAGAAGGGCGCGTCGGTGGAAGATTTGAAACAGCTTGAATCGGCGGTGACCCAAGCGCGCGCTTCGTATGATAACGTGGCGGCTGAATACGCACGCATGGACGAACTTTACCAACGGGAGATGATTACCCGGCAGCAACTGGACGCCGTCGCCCTCCAGAAGGAGATTGCCGCCGCCAACCTGACGGCGGCCGAGGCGCGCTTGGCGGCGGCGCGAAAGGGGGCAACCCAGGAACAACTGGATATGCTTGAAGCCCAGGTCAAACAGGCAAAAAGCGCGTTGGAGCTGGCGCGGTTACAGTTGAGCTATACCCGGGTTACCGCGCCGATTGCGGGAGTCTTGGCCCAGTTTACCGTGGAAGAGGGAAGCATGGTGTCCCCCTCCGCTCCCGCCGGGGTGATCATCAATGATCGGAAGATGAAGGCCCATGCCCTGGTTCCCGAGAGCTATGTCAATGCTTTAAAACCGGGGGACCGTATTTTATTGGAAGCCAAAGCGGTGCCGGGCACCAGTTTCACCGGGACGGTGACCACCGTGGCGCCCCTGGCCGACCAGACGACCCGCCAGTTTCCGGTGGAGATCGCGGTGGACAATGCCTCCAGTCTACTCAAAGCCGGGATGACGGGAACGGCCTATCTTACCCTGCAGGAAGCCCGCCGTCAACTGGTGATCCCGGTGGGGACGGTGTTGTACGACGGGGAACAGGCTTATGTCTACATAGTCGAAGACGGTTATGCGGTGCGGCGTGACATTGCCACCGGGCTCAGCACCGGGGAAAGTGTGGTGGTGACCGCCGGCCTGGACGAGGGCATGCGGGTGATCAGCAGAGGTCAGCACCAGGTGAAAAACGGGATGTCAGTCGAGGTGAGATAGATGAATTTACCGAGTTTGGCCATTAAACGGCCGGTGACGACGTTCATGGTCTTCCTGTTGGTATTGGTCATGGGCGTGGTCTCCATTAGCCGGATTAACGTGGAACTGTTGCCACAGATGACCTTTCCGGTGGCAACGGTGGTGACCTCTTATGAAGGGGTTGGACCTCAGGAGATGGAAAACCTGGTGACCAGGCCGTTGGAGGGGGTCTTGGCCACCGTGGCCAATATTGAGCAGATCACTACCTATTCCGCGTCCGGTCAGTCGGTGGCCGTTCTTGAATTTAACTGGGGCACGGATATGGATTTTGCCCTCTTGGAAGTGCGGGAGAAGATTGATCTGATCAAAGGTTATCTCCCCGATGGGGTGGAAGACCCCTTGGTATTTAAGTTCGATTTATCGTCGATGCTGCCCGTCATCAGTCTGGCGCTCAGCGGCGAAACTGACCTGGCCTCCCTGAAAAAGATTGCCGACGAGGAGATTAAGCCGGCCTTGGAACGGCTGGACGGCGTGGCTTCCGTGAACGTGGCCGGGGGTCTGGTCCCGTTGGTCAAGATTGAGGTCGACCCGGTCAAGCTACATGCCTACGGTTTGACTTTGCAGCATATCACCCAACTGCTCCAGGCTGAAAACCTGAATCTGCCGGGCGGGACGGTCCAGACCGGCAACCTGGAACTCATGATCCGGACGACCGGCGAGTTTCAACGGTTGGAACAGATTGAGAACCTGAACATTCCTTCGGACCGTGGCGCGCTGGTCAAACTGAAGGATGTGGCGACGGTTGCGCTTACCTACAACGAGGTCAAAGGCTATGTGATGTTCAAAGGCCAACCGGCGGTGGGGATCTCCATCCAGAAGGAGACCGACGCGAATACGGTCAACATGGCCCGCCGGGTGGAACGGGAGCTAACCCGGATTCAGCGGAATCTGCCCGCCGGGATCGACCTCAATATCGTCATGAACCAGGCGGACTTTATTCAGTACGCCATCGATACCCTGCGAAAGAACGCCGTGCTTGGCGGCCTGCTTGCCGTCGCGATTCTCTTTGTTTTCTTACGGAATCTGGCCAGTACGTTGATTATTGGGACGGCGATTCCGCTCTCGATCATTGCCACCTTTATGGTGATGTACTTCAGCAAGCTGGAATTGAACATGATGACCCTGGGCGGGCTTGCCCTGGGGATGGGGATGCTGGTTGACAACTCCATCGTTGTCTTGGAAAACATCTTCCGCTTTTGCGATCAGGGCTATGACCGGCGGGAGGCGGCCGTTGAGGGCAGTAGCGAAGTGGGCACGGCCATTATTGCCTCCACCTTGACGACGATTGTAGTCTTTTTGCCGGTGGTCTTTATGAGCGGGATGACGGCCCAGTTCTTTAAGGAGTTTTCTTTGACGGTCACCTTCTCCTTGCTGGTCTCCCTCTTGGTGGCGCAGACGTTGGTACCGCTGCTCAGTTCCCGGTTTTTGGTCGTTAAGAAAAGACCGGCGGAACCGGCCGCCGGCGACGCGGTCGACAAAGAACGGTTGGGTTGGTACAAAAAATGTTTGACTTGGGCTTTAGCGCACCGTAAGATCCTGATCCTGGCTGTTGCCTTGATGACGGTGCTCAGTCTAGTCATGGCCTTCCGGCTCGGAGCCGAGTTTATTCCCAACATGGACCAGGGGATAATCATGGTCCAGGTTAGGATGCCCAAGGGAACGGTGCTCCGGGAGACCGAACGGGTGGTGCAACAGGTCGAAGGGGTTGTTTTTGCCCTGCCCGAGGTGGAGATGGTCTCGACCACGCTCGGGGGCGGGGGCAGTTTGTCCGGCGGCGGGATGGGCCTTTCCTCAGCCAGCAGTGACCAGGCCACGCTGACCATCCAGTTGGTCGATAAGAAGCAGCGGAGCCGAAGTGCGGACCAGGTGGCCGAGGCGATCCGGAAACAGATCGGTCAGATCCCGGGGGCTGAGATTCAGGTACAATCCGCGACCATGTCGTTTTCCGGTGGCAAACCAATCAGTATTAATCTCAAAGGACCCGATTTTCAACTGTTGGGTACGATCGCCGAAGATCTGGTCAGGATGATCCAAACGGTGGAAGGAACCAGGGAGGTTGCCTCCAGCCTGGATGAGGGCCGTCCCGAACTGCAAGTCCGGATCGACCGGGAACGGGCTTCGGCCGTCGGGCTGAACGCCTACACGATTGCTTCCTATCTCCGGACGGCCATTGCGGGTTCAACCGCAACCACCTTTAAGATCAATGGCGAAGAGTATGATGTAGTGGTGGGCCTGACCAAGAACGAGCGGGGAATCACCGGCCTCAGCCAGTTGATGATCCCCACGCCCCTGGGGACCCAGGTGCCCCTGGGTGAGGTGGCGGACCTGCAGGTAGTAGAAGGGCCGATCGTCATCACCCGGGAGGACCAGGAACGGGTGGTGACCATTTCAGCGGCCCTCTCCGGACGGGATCTGAACAGTACCGTCGCGGAGATCAATGCCAAAATACAGTCTTACCCCCTTCCGGCCGGTTATCGGATCGAATTCCGCGGGGAAGCGGAGGAGATGGTTAACGCCTTCCGGGATCTGTTGCTTGCTTTGTTGCTGGCGGTGGCCTTTGTTTATATGATCATGGCTTCCCAGTTCGAATCTTTACTGCAACCGTTCATCATTATGTTCACCGTACCGTTGGGGTTCATCGGCGCCGTCTGGGGCCTGGCCATTGCCGGCATCCCGCTTTCGGTCCCGGCTTTACTGGGCCTGATTGTGCTGGCGGGCATTGTGGTGAATAACGGGATCGTGCTGGTGGACTACGTCAATACATTACGAAAGCGGGGCTATACGGCGGAAGAAGCGCTGATGAAGGCGGGACCCCTCCGGTTCCGGCCGATTCTGATGACGGCGCTCACCACGATCCTGGGTTTGGTTCCGGCGGCGGTCAGTAGCGGGGATGGCGCCGAACTCCAAGCACCGATGGCGGTGGCGGTGATTGGCGGTTTGACCCTGGCCACGTTTCTGACGCTCATTGTGGTCCCCGTCTTTTACCTGAGTTTTGAGCTGATTAGCCGGAAGCGGAGAAGCCGCCGGGTGCAGAAAGCGGCAAGAAGGGCGGCGAACGCCGGTTAAAGGGGGCTGCTCTAAGATAAAAGCCTGTCCGAATCCTCGTCCAAGGCAAGAGGAACGACAGGAATTTCCGGGAAGAAGTCGAAATAAACGGGGAGAAGATTTCCGTCAAGGCCGAGGAGCCAACCGGAAGGGACGGAAGCACGGGCGGGAGGTAAATCATGAAGAAATTATGGTTATTCCCCATGACCTTTTTTCTCCTCATTTTACTGGCCGGGTACTTGCGCTGGGAGAAAGGCCCCCTGCAAACGGCCGGCGCTTACCAGGTCCAGCATCTGAAGGACCAGTGGACCGGCCAGCGCTGGGTCATTTTGTACGGTGGTTGGGCGGAGGAGAGTGGTGACCCCGATCACCGGCCGTACCCTTTATACAGCGGCGAATGGCTGCCCTATTTTAGCCGGGCGGAGTTGGATCTCCGTTTGGAGGAGATCTTGAACCGGCCGGAGTACCAAGGAAAACGGCAGTTGTTGCAAGAAAGGATTAAGGAACTGGAGACGGAGGCGGCCCGGGCGGCGGAGAGTAACGACGGGGTAGCGGCGACGGAGGCGGATCTTGAGACCGTCCACCGGGCCCTGTATGATGCCACCCGGGAGTTGAACGGGCTGTCTGCCGAGGCGAAACAGGTGTTGCTCGTGGAGTACCGGGCGGAGGCTAAAAAGCGCGGGCTCCTGGCGACGGCGATCTGGGGTTTCATCTTGGTCGTGACCTTCAGCATCGCCCTCCATTATTTCCTGGCCGAGGTCAAACGGTGGAAGCAGGTTCATGAGACCTATGAGATTGTCGAGTATGTGACGAAGAACAACCGTTATCCGTTGGGGAAATAGAGTGACCCGTCTTATAAACCTCCTTTTTGTTGGGGACATTAAAAAGAAAAAGGAGGTTTTTTCTATGGGGAAGCTGAGAACGGGGATCATCGGTTGCGGCCTGGCCTGGGAAAGATTGCATTACCCGGCCTTGCGGGAACTGACCGATCAATATGAGGTGGCGGCGGTCTGTGATCAAAAGCGGGAAGTGGCGGAGGAGTGGGGGCGGCGGCTGGGTTTGGATCCGTCCCTGGATGTTTTCACCGATTACCGCCGGATGTTGGAACGCCCCGATCTGCAGGTGATCGATATTTTGGTGCCGATTCCGTATAACCATGCGGTAGCCGAGGAGGCAGCCCGGGCCGGGAAACACGTTATTCTGGAAAAACCGCTGGGTGCCACCTATGAACAGGCGGTGGCCACCACCGAACTGCCCTACCGGTACGGGATGAAAATGATGATTGCGGAAAACTACCGGTACAGTGAGGAATTCAACATCATCCGCCGCCTGGTCGCCGAAAAGAAGGTCGGCGCACCAGTCTTCTTCATTTACCATAGCAGCAACTGTTTTCCCTGTGCGATGGAGAAAAACACCTTTGCGGCCACCGAGTGGCGGCAGCATCCGCAGTACCCGGGGGGAGATCTCCTGGATGCGGCCATCCATGACCTGGCCGGTCTGCGCCACCTGTTTGGTGCGGTTAAGCACCTGTCCGCTTTTGGTGTCCCGCAGGATGATGACTTTAGTCCGTACGCCGCGGTTACGGTCAATATGGAGTTCATGAACGGAGTAGTGGGGAGCTTTTCCTATTTCCCGGCCGGGCGCGAAGTGCAAAAACCGGCGGTCGGCTTACGGATCTTTGGCACCCGCGGCCAGATCTATCTGGAAGACAACGGTTGCGGGGTGGTCAACATCTTTTACCATGACGGGGGCCATGAGATGGTCAGGTACCGGCCGAACCGCGGCTACTATAACGAGCTCCTCAACTTCTACAATGCGCTGCACGGGACGGAAGAGATTGCGGTCACCCCCGAGGTGGAACTGGGCGACTTCCGGACGGTTTACGCTATTTTACAGTCGATTAGGGAGCAAGATATTGTGAAGGTGGACCGGGCTCCCGCCTACGCCACGGTGTAACGGGGGCCAAAGCTCGATCATATTTGACAAGGAGGTTCCAAAAATGGAGCAGGCCCAAGGCGCGCTGCCGAGCAGAGCAGAGATACCGATCGAGTACCGCTGGCGACTGGAGGACCTTTACCCTTCGGTTGCCGAGTGGGAACAAGACCTCAAAAACATCGAGACGTTGGCTGTCGAATTTGCCGGCTACCAGGGGCGAATCGGGTCGTCGCCCGCGACGCTCCGGACGGTGCTGGAACTCCGGGACCGGCTCGGCCGGCTGATGGATAAAGCTTTTGTCTACGCCAAGATGAGCCGGGATGAGGATAATACCAACCCCCAGGGCCAGGCCATGGTTGAGCGGATGCAGGCCCTCCTGGCCCGGGTGGGGGCCATGACCGCCTTCTTTCTCCCGGAGTTAATGGCGATCCCCCAAGCAGAGTTGGACGCCGCGCTCCAGGCCGAGCCGGCGCTGGCGCAGTACCGGCACTTCTTGGAGGACCTGGCCCGGCGGCGACAGCATATTCTCTCACCGGCGGAAGAGCGTCTTCTGGCCTTGAGCAGTGAGATCGCCGGGAGCGGCGAAAACATCTTTACAATGCTCAACAACGCCGATCTGGAGTTCCCGGCGGTCCATGACGAAGAAGGCCGGGCGGTCCCTTTAACCCACGGCCGTTACCTTCGTTTTCTGGAAAGCAAGGAACGGGCGGTCCGGCAGGAAGCCTTTTTGGCGTTGCACCGTACTTACCACCGGTACCGGAACACGCTGGCGGCGGCGTTGAACGCCGGGGTAAAGAGCAACATCTTTTACGCCCGCGCCCGGCATTACCCTTCGGCTTTGACCGCGTCCTTGGATGATGACAACATCAAAGAAGAGGTCTATCACAGCTTGATTGACGGGATCCATGCGGCGCTCCCCGTCTTCCAGCAGTATTTCCGACAGAAGCAGGCCATGCTCGGCCTGGAGGAGATGCATCCTTACGACCTCTACGTCTCGCCGGTGGCCGGTTTTGAGCTGAAGATCGGTTATGAAGAGGCGAAAACGGCGGTCAAGAACGGTCTGCGCCTCTTGGGCGGGGAGTATGGGGCGCTTTTGGATAAAGCCTTTGCCGATGGCTGGATCGACGTTTATGAAAACAAGGGGAAGACCAGCGGTGCTTACGCCTGGGGTTGTTACGACAGCCATCCCTATCTGCTTTTGAATTACCAGGGAACCGCCAACGACCTGTTTACCCTGGCCCATGAGCTGGGGCATGCCCTCCATAGCTACCTGTCCAACCGGACGCAGACGTACATCAATGCTCAGTACCCCATCTTTTTGGCGGAGATTGCCTCGACCGTCAATGAAGTCCTGCTGGTTTTGGATTTAATCGAAACGGCGTCAAGCCAAAGGGAGAAGGTCTACTATCTCCACCATTTTCTGGAGCACTTCCGGGGGACGGTTTTTCGCCAGACGATGTTCGCCGAGTTTGAAAAACTCCTCCATCAACAGGTGGAAGCGGGCGAAGCCTTAACGGCGGAGTGGTTGGAGGAGGAATACTTTAAACTGGCCCAGTTCTACCATGGACCGGAAGTGGTCCTTGATCCGGAGCTGAAGGCCGAGTGGTCGCGGATCCCCCACTTTTTCTATAATTTCTACGTCTACAAGTATGCGACCGGGTTTTGTGCGGCGGTGGCCTTTGTCCAGCGTTTCCGGGCGGAAGGCCAAAAGGCGGTCGAAGCCTATCTGGAGCTTCTCCGCAGCGGGGGTTCGGATTACCCGTTGGTCCTGCTTGCCCGAGCGGGGGTGGACCTCTCGACCCCGCAACCGATCGCGGAAGCGATGGCCATGTTTAAGCAGTTATTGCCCGAATTTATCCTTTAGGTCTGTCCCGAATTTAAATTTTTGTAAAACGAGGCCGGTACGGCCCGGCGGTAAAAAGGTGGTTGTGGGGAAATATTAGATTTGATATAATATAAAGAAGTTTACCGGATCGGGTTTTCTTCGGACTGGAAGACCGTCAGGCGGAAGACGGTCTTTGGTATTATAAAATATGCTGTAGATGCACGGAAACAAAAGCAGGAGGTGTTTTTTTTATTGTCAAAAAAGAATAAGGTCGCTCTGATCCCCCTGGGGGGGTTAGGAGAGATCGGCAAGAACATGTGGGCCGTCGAATACCGGGACGAGATCCTGGTGATCGATGCTGGTCTCATGTTTCCCGACGAGGATATGCTCGGGATCGATGTGGTGATCCCGGATATCACTTATCTGATGGAAAACCGGGAAAAGATCATGGGGATCATCTTAACCCACGGGCACGAGGATCATATCGGGGCTCTGCCCTATGTGATCAAACAGATTACGGCACCGGTCTATGGCTCCCGGCTGACTTTGGCCTTGGCCGAGGCTAAACTGAAAGAGCATGGGTTGGAACGGAAGGTCCAAATGATTCCGGTTAACCCCCGCGATGAGCTGAAGATCGGCTCGTTCCAAGTTGAGTTCATCAATGTCAACCACAGTATTGCCGGGGTTTTTGCCCTTGCCATCCATACGCCGGCGGGGATCATCGTGCATACGGCCGACTTTAAAATCGACCACACGCCGGTTGACGGCGAACCGCTGGACTTCCATAAATTTGCCGAACTGGGCGAGCGGGGTGTCCTGGTCCTCCTCTCCGACAGTACCAATGTGGAGATGGAGGGTTACACCGTCTCCGAACGGGTGCTGGCCGAAAAGTTCGAGGAGTTCTTCCACGGGGCGGAAGGACGTTTGATCGTGACGACCTTCGCCTCCAATATCCACCGGATCCAGCAGGTGGTGAATGCCGCGGTCCTCCACCGGCGGAAAGTGGCCTTCCTTGGACGGAGTATGGTGAATGTGGTTTCAATCGCGAAAGAACTGGGGTATCTAAAGATTCCGGACGGCCTGGAGGTCGACTTGGATGAAGTCCAACGTTTACCAGTGAATGAAGTAGTGTTGGTGACCACGGGGAGCCAGGGTGAGCCTTTGGCCGCCTTGAGCCGGATGGCCATGGGCGAACACCGCCGGATTGCGATTATGCCCGGGGATACGGTGATCATTTCCGCTTCCGCGATCCCGGGGAACGAAAAGCTGATTGCCCGGACCATCAATCACCTCTATAAACAAGGAGCCAGCGTGATCTATGAAGCAGTGACCGGGGTTCATGTTTCGGGCCACGCCCGTCAGGAAGAATTAAAGCTCATGTTGCAACTGGTCAAACCCAAGTTTTTCGTGCCGGTCCACGGCGAGTACCGGCATCTGGTACAGCATGCCCGCTTGGCGCAAGAGATCGGGGTGCCCAGTAAAAATGTGTTTATTGCTGAAAACGGTGATGTCCTGGAGTTTACCCCCAATTCGGGCCGGATTGCGGGCCGGGTGCCGGCCGGCCGCATCTTCGTTGACGGTTTGGGCGTCGGCGATGTGGGCAACGTGGTGCTCCGTGACCGGAAACAACTTTCGCAGGACGGCATTCTGATTGCCATCATCACGCTGGACCAGGAGAACGGGCAGGTCTTGGCCGGACCGGATATTATCTCCCGCGGGTTTGTCTATGTCCGTGAATCGGAAGCGCTGATGGAGGAGGTCAGAGCCAAGGTGATCGAAGCCTTGGACAAATGCCAGAACCAAGGCAACAACGACTGGGCCTTTATGAAAGGGCAGATCCGGGAGACGCTCAGCCGCTTCCTCTACGAACGGACGAAGCGGCGGCCGATGATCTTGCCGATCATAACCGAAGTTTAGGTGGAATCCTTCTCCTGCGTCCCGCAGGAGAGTTTTTTTCCATAGTTTTTGTGTCGTGTTGGGAGGCATCAGCGGATGGAGATGGCGGAGCGGCGTTTGTTTGGGCTGTTTGGGGATCCGGTGGGACATTCCCTCTCGCCCCACCTGCAGAACGAGGCCTTTCGCCTCCTGGGGATCAACGGGGTTTACTTAAGCTTTACGGTCAAACCGGAGGAACTGGGGGCGGCGGTGCAAGCGGTGCGCTGTTTGAAGATGGGCGGGGTGAACATTACGATCCCCCACAAAGAAAGGGTCGTTCCCCATCTGGACCGTTTGGCGGGGGATGCCTTGCTCACCGGATCGGTGAATACGGTGGTCCCGGAGGGCGGCCAACTGGTTGGCTATAGTACGGACGGGGAAGGATTTCTGCTTTCTTTGCGCCACCAGGGACAAATGGAACCGGCGGGGAAGAAGGTGGTGCTGCTGGGGGTTGGCGGGGCGACGCGGGCGTTGTCTTTCCGCCTGGCGCAAGAGGGAGTGGCCGCCCTTTATCTGGTTGGGCGTAGTCCGGAGAAGATCGCCGGGCTCCAGACGGCGCTGCGCGAGCGGATCGGCTTCCCGGCGGCGGGGCTCTCGTTTGCCGATCCGGAGCTGGAGGCCGTGGCGGCGGAGGCTGATTTGGTGATCAATGCGACTCCCCTGGGGATGTTTCCCGCCACCAATGACCAGCCCTCCTTTCCGCTGGCGGCTTGCCGACGCGGCTGTCTGGTGGCCGATCTGGTCTATCACCCGCTGGAAACGGCCTTTTTGCGCCAGGCCCGGAAGCACGGCTTGCCCACCCTGGAGGGGTTGGGGATGCTGGTCTACCAAGGGATTTTGGCCTGCCGTTTGTGGACCGGGCATACTCCGCCCTTTGCCCCCTTGTACCGGTTTTTAAACGGGTTGCTGGCGCCAGACCGGACGTCCATGGGGTAACCGGGAGGCAAAATCCCGGGCGCGGCAGGAAAAACAAGGCCTGTCGCGAAGTAGATATCATCCAGTTTATTGCCTGGCCAACTCTGGTGAGAGCTTTTGGCGGCGCGGGAAAACGCCGGAAAGCAAGAACATAAGAAGGTGCATGCATGTTGTACATAAGGAAGGATCGGCGCCATTTTTTACTTCTTTTCCTTTTTTTCTTGATCCCGCTGGTGCTGGCCGGGGCGGAACCGAGCACCGGGGTCTTGCCCGAGTTCCATCTGGACAACGCCGACCTGCGGGCGGTCTTTCGCAGTTTGGCTGGACTTGGCGAGTTCCCGGTCGTCCTGGCCCCTTTAGTCCAGGGGAAGGTGACCCTTCCGCTCAAACCGGGCCTGACGGCCAGGGAAGCGGTGGAACTCTTGGCGGAGATGCACGGTTATCCCTGTTCCTGGGTGGAGGGGACCGCGCTCATTGGGGCGGAACCGGCCGCTTTGGCAGAACGGTCTCTTGAACGTTTTCAATGGGCACAGGCCAATGAGGAGACCGTAGTGGCTGTCTTAACCCGGGTTGTGCCCCGGGAGCGCCTCCAGGTGGAGGCGGGCCGGAAGGAGGTGACGGTTCCGGTCAGCGCTTTGGAGGCGGATAATATCCGTGAAGTTTTAGGCGCGGTGGACCGGGGCGCCACCCCTTACCTGATGGTGGCCGAATTGGTCGAGGTTGAGCTCGATTACGCGCAGGAACAAGGATTAAACTGGGCGATCCCCAGAACGGCTGTCCACACGCCGGTGCGGCTTGGTGCTCTTACCGCCACTGATGACCTGCGCCCGCGGGTGGTGGGCAGGCGGCTGGCCGGGGAACGCTTTTGGGTGGGAAGCAACACGTCCGGGGCAGCCTTTCTCGGGGAACAGTATCCGGTCATTACGACCAACCCCGACGCCCGGGTGAATCTGGTGCAGTACCAAAAGGTTGGGGTGGGCATCGAAGTTAACCCCTACCCCCGGAAGGACGGCGCGCTTGACCTCGAACTGACCCTGACGGT
>JAAYMP010000252.1 GCA_012521315.1 Bacillota bacterium | reverse complement strand
GACGTGATAACGGGGTTCTGCATTTAGAGCTGATTAAATTTAAGAGGTGTGAGGCATATGGCTGAAATTAAATGGAGGACAATGGAAGAAATAGAAGCCGAAAGAAACACTCCTCCGCCTCCTACTGTAGAAGACCTGAAAGCAGAACTAGAAAAGTTGAAAGAAGAAAAGAAGATGACGGACTTAGCCTTACTTGAATTAGTCGAAATGTTATTAGGTTAGGAGGGAGAAAGGGGTGAATATAGACATGCTTGCAATGCTATACGCAACGTATATCATAAGCGGGGACAAGCTGTTTTCCGATGTTCCGGAACTGCTAAAACCGCAAGTTAAAGAAATTCTTGAACGCGAAGGATTAGGACACCTTGCAAAGTAGGTGTTTTTTATTTCCTTGAAAATGGAAAATAATTGACAATTTAACGAAAACGACAATTATATGAAAAACGTGATAAAGAAGAGTCCATTAATATGGGCTCTTTTTATTTTGCAGAAAATTGGTGAATAGATGTATCTTCAAGAAATTACTTGGATTATCGCAATTATTTCCTTCATGGGAAGCATTGCGATTTTTTTGTTCAAAAAAATTGTTATTGAACCGTTGCAGAAGTCTATCCAGTCACTGGATAAAACAATTCAACAATTGGAGCGTAGTACGAATAAGCAATTAGATATCTATGATAAGGAAATTGAATTATTGAAAATCCAAGCTACCAGACATGAAGAACAACTTAAAACTTTATTCAATAAAAAGGAGGGTGCTTAGCATGGACAGAGGAACTTTGGTCAGAACGATTGTGTTATTACTTGCCCTTATTAATCAGTTTCTAATCACAGCAGGATTAAATCCGATCCCAGGGAGCGAGGAATTGTGGGGTGAAGTAATTTCTCAAGTATTCCTATGGAGTGCGGCCGCATGGGCGTGGTTTAAGAACAACTATATAACTGCGAAAGGGAAGAAACAGAAGGAAGTATTGAAACGTGAAGGTCTTACGAATGCAAAATAAGTCGTCCAATCAGACGGCTTTTTAATTATTAGAAAGGAGAGGTTAGGATGGTAAAAATCTATTTAGACCCAGGACACGGAGGCTCTGATCCAGGTGCGGTTGGAAATGGTTTGCAAGAAAAGAGTTTGACCCTTACTATCGCAAGGAAAATCCGTGACAGGTTGAAAAACTTTGAAAACGTTCAAATACGCATGAGCCGAGACAGCGACAAATTCATTTCCCTTTCAGATCGGGCCAAAGACGCGAACAATTGGGGCGCAGACTATTTTGTATCAATACACATCAACTCCGCAGGGGGAACAAGCGGAGAAGGTTTTGAAAGCTTTATTTTCAACGGTTCTGTGAGCAAGGCTACAATTGCCAATCAAAATGTTATCCATGCGGAAATTGTGAAGGAATCAGGATTTCGTGATCGAGGAAAGAAACGGGAAAATTTTGCCGTGCTTCGTCAAACAAAAATGCCGGCCATCCTCACGGAGAATGGTTTCATCAATAATCCTGCAGACGCGAACAAATTAAAGCAAGATGCGTTTCTAAACAAAATCGCAGACGGACACGTGGAAGGGCTTGCAAAAACTCTAGGATTGAAGAAGAAGGTTGTTGCAAAGCCTGCGCCGGCAAAAACAACAACATCCGGAAAACTGTACAGAGTGCAAGT
>JAAYMP010000076.1 GCA_012521315.1 Bacillota bacterium | reverse complement strand
GGTATAAACGACCGACGCAGAACGAGGGGGGAACACGATGGGCCGTTTTTTTGGGACCGACGGCGTGCGCGGGGTAGCCAACCAGGATCTCACTCCGGAACTGGCTTTCCAACTGGGGAGGGTGGGAGCCTATGTCCTGGCGCAAAAGAAGGGGCAGGCCGCCGGGAACGGTCGACTGCTGGTCGGGCGGGACACGCGGGTCTCCGGAGAGATGTTAGAAGCGGCTTTAGTGGCCGGGATTACTTCCACCGGTGTCCAGGTAGAACTGTTGGGGGTGCTGCCGACGCCCGGTGTTGCATATTTAACCCGTAAGCTGAAGGCGGAAGCCGGGGTGATGATCTCCGCTTCCCATAACCCGGTCGGCGATAACGGGATTAAGTTCTTTGACGAAAACGGGTATAAACTTGATGATGATCTTGAAGCGGAGATTGAAAGCTTTCTCACCGCCGAGGAGCGGGGGAATGAGATTCCACGGCCGGTTGGGTTGGCGGTCGGACGGGTTTTGCCGCAGACCGCGGTGGCGGAGGAGTATGCAAAGTTCCTGGTGGCCACCGCCGGACGAAGTTTTGCGGGAGTAACCGTGGTCCTTGACTGCGCTTTTGGGGCCACCTACCAGATCGCACCCAAAGTCTTTGCCGAACTCGGGGCAAAGGTCATTGCCCTCCATGCCGAAGACGACGGATCCCGGATTAATGTCCGGTGCGGTTCGACCCATCCCGGCCTCCTGCAGGAAGAAGTGGTCCGGCGGGGCGCCCAGATCGGCTTTGCTTACGACGGCGACGGGGACCGGGTAATTGCCGTTGATGAAAAGGGCGAATTGGTTGACGGGGACCAGATTATGGGGATCTGCGGTTTTCAACTATTGGCCGACGGGCGGTTGCCCCACCAGACGATCGCGGTCACTGTATACAGCAATCTCGGTCTACTGGAGGCTTTCCGGGAAGCGGGCGGTGACGTGGTGGTGACCGAAAACGGCGACCGGAAAGTTTTAGCCGCCATGTTGGAAAAAGGCCTGGCTTTAGGCGGTGAACAGTCCGGGCACATCATTTTTCTGGAGCACAACAGTACGGGTGACGGGATTCTCACCTCTTTGCAGTTGATGAACGCCTTCCTCCGGTCCGGGCAGCCTGTTTCCGAGTTGAAAAAGAAGGTCCGGAAATTCCCCCAGGTTTTACGGAATGTGCCCGTGACCAGGAAAAACGAATGGAAGAAGAACGAGCGGATCCATGAGGTAATCGACCGCCTCCAAGAGGGGTTGGGGGAGAAAGGCCGGATCTTTGTCCGGGCTTCCGGGACCGAACCTTTAATCCGCGTGATGGTGGAAGGGCCGGATGAACAGGAGATCCGGAAGATCGTTGACGAAATTGCCAAGGTGATTGCGGAAGAGTTGGCGTGAGGAGCTCCCTGCCCTAAAGCTTCCCCAAAGATGGTAAGGCAGGAAGACCCGCTCCAGCTTGGGGCAGCAGAATCCCCCTCCGGGGCCGCTTGTATGATTTGGCGGGCAACGGGCAAGCTAAGACAAAGGGGGTTGATGCTGCTGAAGATTAAAGACATTATGACCGATGAGGTGGCGACGGTCTCTCCGGAGACGACGGTGGTCGAGGTCGCCCGTTTGATGCAGAAACACAATATCGGTTCGCTGCCGGTGTGCGACGGGCCGGATCTGGTCGGGATTGTGACCGACCGGGACATCGTGGTGCGTAGTGTGGCCAATGGTAAAGATCTGGCGGCCACGCCCGTCCGCGAGGTGATGACCCAGCGGGTGGTGACGGTTTCGCCGGAGACCGATGCCCACCAGGTGGCGACGCTGATGTCGCACCAACAGATCCGGCGGTTGCCGGTGGTGGAGAACAACCGCCTTGTCGGTATGGTCTCCCTGGGGGATCTGGCGACGCAGGCCAAGGCCGAGGTGGAAATCGCCAAGACTTTGGGGGAGATCTCACAGCCGGCGGCGCCGCGACAAATGTAACTGCCGGGTCTGCGGCCTGCGGAACGATTCCCCGGCGCCGGGACCATGACAAGCAGGTTTTTTCGGCGGTAAAAAGCGTAATCGTTTCTCTGGAGAAAGGGGGTTCCCCTTTCTCTTTTTTTGCCCGGCGGTGCTGGTAATATCGAACGGTGCTGGTAAAGAAGGTCCGGGCTGGGATAAACGGACCGGTACAAAAGGAACAGGGCCGGTAAAAAGACATATTGGCTGGTAAAGAAGTATGGTGTTGAACAAGGAGGCGAGGAAGAGGCGGCGGCCGGCAGGAAATGGCGGACGCACCAAGAAACCATAGAATGGTAAATTAAACAACGGAGGTTGGTGGCGGGATGGATCAGTTAATTGCCAAAATTGAGCGGGAGTTGGCTGTGGAACTGGGGGAAGACGGTTTTCGGCAGGTGGACCGGACCGGGGAGGCAAACCCCGGGATTTCGTTAAGCGATCCGGCGGCTTTGGCCGGGATCATCGACCATACGCTATTAAAACCGGAAGCGACCTATAATGATCTTGAACGCCTCTGCGCCGAGGCCAAAGAGTACGGTTTTGCTTCCGTCTGTGTCAACCCGGCCAATGTCGGTTTGGCGGTCCGCCTCCTGGGCAAAAGCCCGGTTAAAGTATGTACCGTGATTGGCTTCCCGCTTGGCGCCACCACGCATCAGGTGAAAGCGTTGGAAACCGAAGAAGCGGTGGCGAGCGGGGCGGCCGAAGTTGACATGGTGATCAACATTGGGGCTTTGAAGTCCGGTTTCTACAACCTGGTCTACCAGGACATCAAGGCGGTGGTGGAAGCCGCCGGGGCGCAGGCTTTAACCAAAGTGATCATTGAAACCGGTTTATTGACGACGGAAGAAAAGATCAAAGCCTGTCTCCTCGCGCTGTACGCCGGGGCTGATTTTGTGAAGACCTCAACCGGGTTTGGAAACGGCGGGGCCACCGTTGAGGATGTGGCCTTAATGCGGCGGGTTGTCGGCGGACGGATGGGCGTTAAAGCTTCCGGGGGGATCCGCGATCTGGCGACCGCGGAAGCAATGGTGAAAGCCGGGGCCAACCGGATTGGGGCCAGCGCCGGGGTGAAGATTATCCAGGAGTTCACCGAAAGGCTGGGGCAGGCGGCAGATCGGGAAAGCGGGGACCGGGCTTGACTGGTTTTTGGAGATCGGATATAATTCCATTAAAATGGTAATATTGATTAATGAGGCGAATTTTGGATCAGTGCAGCCAAAAAGGTTTCAGGAAAGGAGAGGAGCTTAATGAGTCTAAAAGGAACACGCACGGAGAAAAACGTTTTGACCGCTTTTGCCGGTGAATCGCAGGCCAGAAACAGGTATACATATTACGCTTCGCAAGCGAAGAAAGAAGGCTATGTCGAAATTGCCGAGCTGTTTGAAGAGACGGCCAATCAAGAGAAAGAACACGCCAAACGGCTCTTTAAAATGTTGGAAGGCGGACACGAAGTGGAGATCCAGGCCGGTTTTCCTGCCGGGAAGATCGGGAACACCGCCGAAAACCTGGAACAGGCAGCGGCGGGCGAGAATTTTGAATGGACCAAGATGTACCCGGAGTATGCGAAGATTGCCCGGGAGGAAGGGTTTGCAGATATTGCCAAGGTCTTCGAGGCGATTGCGGTTTCCGAGAAAAACCACGAACAACGCTTCAATGACCGCTTGGCCGCCATTAAAGCGGGTACCGTCTTGAAAAAAGACAAGGCGATCACCTGGATCTGTCACAACTGCGGTTACGTCTACGAAGGAACGGAACCGCCGGCCACTTGCCCGGCTTGTGCCCATCCCCAGGGCTATTTCGCCCCTTTGAACGAGCCTTCGCGGCGGTAAAACACCAGCGGTTATGACCAGTTTCCGACCGACGGAGCAGAAAGACCGGTATTGCCGGTCTTTCTTTTTTTATTCTTGACTGCGATCAAATGTATACATTATATCTCTTGCCCCGACCCGGCGGTTGCCTTGACAGGGGTGGGCGGACATGTTTTAATTGGGTAATGAGACCGATTGAAGTGGGGGATTTATTTGGTAACGATCCATGGTAATAAAGGTGTTTATTTTTTGCACAACCGGGTGTTTTTGGATGCAGAGCTAACGCCGGCGGAGATTAACCGGCGTTTGCAAGCGGAAGATCTGGCCCCCGTTTCCGCCGAAGCGTTGGCGCCGCATAAAGCGAAGACGGGAACGATTACCTACGGCATTCTTATGGCCCATAACACCTCCGGTGACCCGGAGCGTTTAAAACTGAAATTTGACGCCCTGGCTTCCCATGACATCACTTATGTCGGGATCATTCAGACGGCGAAGGCCAGCGGGTTAAAGGAATTCCCTCTTCCATACGTCCTGACCAACTGTCACAACAGCCTTTGTATGGTGGGGGGGACGATCAATGAGGATGACCATGTATTTGGCTTATCGGCTGCCCGGCGCTACGGCGGGATTCTTGTCCCGGCCCACCAGGCGGTTATTCACCAGTATATGCGGGAGATGTTTGCGGGCGGCGGGCGGATGATCCTGGGTTCCGACAGCCATACCCGCTACGGCCCGTTGGGCACGATGGGAATCGGGGAAGGCGGCCCGGAATTGGTGAAGCAGCTGGTCGGGCGGACTTATGACTTGGCTTACCCCCAGGTGATTGCGGTCTATCTGGAAGGCGAACCCGCCTGGGGGGTCGGCCCGCAGGACGTCGCCCTCGTCCTGATCAAAGCCGTCTTTGCCAGCGGGTATGTCAAAAACAAGGTGTTGGAGTTTATCGGGCCCGGCGTGGCGAATTTATCCGTTGATTACCGGAACGGCATCGATGTGATGACGACGGAGACCACTTGTTTAAGTTCGATCTGGCAGACCGATGAGCAGGTGGCCGCGTACCTCGCGGAGCACGGCCGCCCTGCCGATTATCGCCGCCTGGAGCCGGCGCCGGTCAGCTACTATGACGGGTTGATCCGGATCGATCTGCGGAAGATTGAGCCGATGATTGCCCTCCCCTTCCACCCGAGCAACGCCTATCCGCTTCGTGAGTTTAAGGAGAACGCCGCGGATCTTTTGGCGGCGGTCGAGGCCGAGGCGGAAAAGCTGTTCCCCCATCCCGCGGTCAAGCTGGGCCTGACGGAGAAGGTGAAAGGCGGCGCGGTTTACGTTGACCAAGGGGTGGTGGCCGGTTGCGCCGGGGGAACGTTTGAAAATCTCTGGTTCATGGCGGAGCTGATGGCGGGGAAACCCATCGGCCACGGTGAGTTCAGCCTCAGTGTTTACCCGGCGAGCCAACCGATTAATCTGGCCTTAATCAATCACGGGGCGGCGGCGAAGTTGATCTCCTCCGGCGTGACTTTACGGACGGCCTTTTGCGGTCCGTGCTTCGGGGCCGGGGACATCCCGGCCAACGGGATGTTGAGTATCCGCCACACCACCCGTAACTTCCCCAACCGGGAGGGTTCGAAACCGCGGGACGGACAACTGGCGGCGGTAGCCCTGATGGATGCCCGGTCAATTGCGGCGACGGCCTTGCGCGGGGGTGTGCTCACGGCCGCCACCGAACTGGAATTGCCGCCGCAACAAAAGGTCCGTTACCGTTTTGACCCCCAAATTTACGCGCAGCGGGTTTACAACGGCTATGGAAAGGCCGACCCCAAGGTGGCCTTGAAATACGGCCCGAATATTGCGGACTGGCCGGAGATGATCCCGTTGCCGGCCGGGTTAGTGTTGAAACTGGCGTCGGTCATTACGGACCCGGTGACGACGACGGATGAGCTGATCCCCTCCGGGGAGACTTCGTCGTACCGTTCGAACCCCTTAAAACTGGCGGAGTTCACCCTTTCCCGGAAGGACCCCGGTTATGTGCCGAAGGCTAAAACCTTTGCCCGCCTGGAGGAAGAGCGGCGGCGCTGGACAGCGGGGCAGGCGCTCCCGCCGGAACTGGTGGACGTTTTCCGGGCGGTGGCGGCCGTGACCGGGGAGGCCGGCGAAAACTTGGTGGCCCACACCGGCCTGGGGAGTGCGATCTTTGCGGTGAAACCGGGCGATGGCTCCGCCCGCGAGCAAGCGGCCTCCTGCCAGAAAGTCTTGGGCGGCTGGGCGAACCTGGCCATTGAGTATGCGACCAAACGGTACCGGAGCAACTTAATCAACTGGGGGATGCTGCCGTTTACCATCGACCCGGCGGACCAGGCAAAACTGACCGTCGACAGTCTCCTGTATATTCCGGGGATCCGGGCGGCGGTCCGTTCCGGAGCGGAGGAGGTCACCGCTTATCTCGTCCCCGGGGGCGACACCATCCGGCTCAAACTGGAAAACCTCTCCCCCGATGAGCGGGAGATTATCCTGGCGGGGTCTTTAATTAATTTTTACGCCGCTAACCAGTAAGCGGCCGAAGAGGACGTGACGAAAAAAAGAAAAGGAAGACGGAGAGCGTCCCTCCCGTCTTTTTTTCTTGATGGCCGGCCTGCTTAAAGCGGTAAGTATTGGCGGGGGAATCAAGAAGGCAGGTCAGTTAAGGCGAAAAGGAGAATATAATTTAAGTAACTTTCCTTCTGAGGAGCAATTTTTTGTGGTAAAATCTTTAATAATCAATTACTAACTTTCGGAGAAAGCAGACGAAGAACAAAGAGGTGATGAAATGGTTTTAATCAAAGAAAGCAAAGATCTGGATCACGACCCGCGCATTTGTGTTCTGGGCGCGGGACACGGCGGCATGGCAATGGCCGGACATTTGGGGATGGCTGGATATAGAGTAAATCTATACAATCGTTCGGAAGAACGTTTGGAACCAGTCCGTTTGCTGGGCGGAATCGAACTTTCCGGGGCGATTGAAGGGTTTGGCCCGATTAACTTGGCGACCAGTAATATTGCCGAGGCGGTGCAAGATACGGACCTTTTGATGGTGGTCGTCCCCGCCAATGGCCACGCCTTCATTGCGGAGCAGGTTGCGCCCTACCTGCGGGATGGGCAGTATATTCTCTTGAATCCGGGACGGACCGGCGGGGCCTTGGAGTTCCGGGCGGTACTGCGGCGGATGGGCTGTCAAGCTCAGGTTATTCTCGGCGAAGCCCAAACCCTTTTGTACGCCAGCCGGAATATCAATCCGGCGCAAGTACGAATCTTCGGCATCAAAAACAATATTCCCATTGCGGCGCTTCCCGGCAACTTAACGGCCGAACTGGTGGCGAGACTCCGGACGATCTTTCCCCAATTCGTGCCGGGCGATAATGTGCTGAAAACGAGTTTGAACAATATTGGGGCCATCTTCCACCCGGCCCTCACGGTGCTGAACGCGGCCCGGATCGAGTCGACCCGCGGCGAATTCCAGTTTTACATGGAAGGGGTTACCCCCTCCGTTGCCCATGTGTTGGAAGCGCTGGATCAGGAGCGAGTGGCCGTCGCGGCCGCCTTGGGGATCCGGGCCATGTCGGCCCGGGAGTGGTTGTATGTGGCCTATGATGCGCCCGGCAAGACGCTCTTTGAGGCGATGCGCAATAACCCGGGTTACAAGGGGATCAATGCCCCGTCCATGGTTGACCACAGGTATCTGTGGGAGGATGTCTCGATGAGCCTTGTCCCCATTGCCTCCCTGGGGCGACATTTGAACGTCCCGACCCCGACCATTGAGAATATTATTCATCTGGCCTCGTTGATGAACCAGACCGATTACTGGAAGGAAGGGCGGACCATTGAGAAGATGGGGCTGGCCGGCCTGACGGTGGCGGAGATCCGCCGGTTGGCCCTGGAGGGTGATCTGCAATGAAGAAGATTGTCGCGGCGACCATCGGAAATTGTGTGCACGTTGCCGGGATCTACAACTTCCTTAATCTGGCTGAACTCTGCGGGTACCAGACTACTTTTCTAGGGATTGGAGTCAAACCGGCCCGGATCATCGGCGCCCTGCAAGAAGTAGAGCCGGATTACTTGGCTTTAAGCTACCGTTTGACGCCGGAGGTGGCGGACAAGCTTTTTGGGGAACTGAAAAATGCTCTGCAGGAAGCGGGTCTTAGCCACCAAAAGATGATCTTTGGCGGGACCCCGGCGGTGGCCAAAGCGGCGGTTGAAAGCGGGCTTTTCTGCCGGATCTTCACCGGGGAAGAGGAAGAAGGGGCGGTGGTCGCTTTCCTGAAAGGAGAGACGGCGGGCGAGGAGGCGCGGTTTG
>JAAYMP010000075.1 GCA_012521315.1 Bacillota bacterium | reverse complement strand
TGTCCCCATCACTAAACCCTCGAGTGGCGTCAACCCCATCGACGTATCGATAACTTTACCTCCATCGATGGCCGCCAGACTGCTCCCGTTCCCCAGATGGGCGGTGATCATCTTTAAACTCGCCAATGGGCACCCAAGGATCTTTGCCGCTTGGCTCGACACATAACGGTGGGAAGTGCCGTGGAACCCGTACCGGCGGATCCGGTGTTTCTCGTATAACTCGTAAGGCAGCGCATAAAGGTAGGCCTTCTTCGGCATCGTCTGGTGAAAAGCCGTATCAAAGACCGCAACCTGTGGCACGCCGGGCATCAATTCGGCACAAGCCTTAATTCCCATGATGTTGGCGGGCATATGCAACGGTCCAAGCTCAACCAGTTCCTCCATCTTCCGCAACTCTTCGGGGGTCACCAGGATGGACTTCTTAAAGTACTCGCCACCGTGGAGAACACGGTGTCCAACCCCGTCGATGGCTTTGAGATCGGACAGCACACCCCACTTTCCGTCGGTCAGCAGGTTTAGAATCATGCGCAAACCCTGTTGGTGGTTGGAAATCTCCTCTTCCGCCTCGTACTTCCCGTTCTGCGGGACTTGATGGGTGATCTTGCCCAGTCCTCCCGGCATCCCAATTCTTTCTACCAAACCATAAGCCAATACTTCTTCTTCTGCGGCAGAAAAAAGTTTATACTTCAGCGAAGAACTACCGCTATTTAGCACCAATATATTCATCGTACGCAACTCCTTTCTGAATTATTAAACCAAGCCGGAAAACTGAGCGAACATCAACTTTACCCCAACCTTCACCCCCTATTACTATTGTTGCCATTGTCTTGTTGACAACAGACATAAGAGGAAGCCAGTTTGGTACTGGCTTCTCATTGAAACTCTTTTTTATTAAACGTCAAGCATTGGCAACCCGATCTGTTTGTTTCTCCAGTTTGGCGGTGTTAATCTTGAAGACCTCACACTGGTGACAGGTAGCCCGTTTCTCTTCCACTGTCCCGGCGGGGATCCCGCACCGCTGCAAGGTATCGGGAACCAACCAACATTTTTCTTCTTTCCCTTGGTAGGCCGGGCAGTCCACTGAGTTGCAATCATGGACCCGCCAGCAACGCTGGAAATCGGAGCTGACCTTAAATCTTCCCACCAGCGAAGTTAATTGCTCCGCCATCTCCACCAAAGTGCTGGATGATTTGGTCAACTGCTCCATAACAGCTCTTTGTTGTTCGGTCGCGGACGCCACTTGCTGGGCAGCCATCGCGTTCCGTTGGGCAATCTCCTCCACACCCGTCATCGTACTGGTCATCTCTTCACTGCTGGCCGCCTGTTCCTGGGAGGCGGCGGCAATCTCCTGAATCGTCTGGACGGTTTCGGTGACCGCGGAAACAATGGCACTAAAGGCTTCATTCGCCTGAATAGCCAAAGCGGCCCCTTCGTCGACGACGTTCTTCCCAAGCTCCATGGCTTCCACGGCAGCCTGGGTTTCTTTCTGGATCTCATCGATCATTGTCACGATTTGGCTGGCCGATTCGGTGGTTTGTTCGGCAAGGGCACGCACTTCATCGGCAACCACCGAGAAACCGCGGCCGTGTTCTCCGGCCCGCGCGGCCTCAATAGCCGCGTTCAACGCTAGGAGGTTGGTTTGGCGGGAGATCGCCCGGATCACGTCGGTAATCTTACCGATCTCCTGCGAACGTTGTCCCAGCCGGCGGACCGTATCCACCGAAGCGTCAACGGTCTCTTTAACCTGTAAGATTTTGCCCCGGACCGTCTGGATGATCTCCCCGCCGGCTTTGGCCCGTTCCGAAGCTCTACTCGAAAAGGAAGCCGCTTTTTGCGATTCAGCGGCCACTTCTTGTGCGGTCGAGGCCATCTGTTGGGCGGCTAGAGATGTCTGTTTGACATGGTGGGATTGCTCCTCAGTCCCCTGGGCAATGACATCAATCGAGCGCGTCACTTCCTGTGACGACAGATTTGCCTGTTCCGCCATTGCTGACATGTCATGGGCGGCCATTGTTAATTTCTCCGCCGCGTCCAGGTTTTCATGGAGAATACGGCGAAGGTTTTCAAGCATCTTGTTAATATTTTGGCCGAGGATCGCAAACTCGTCCCTCGTCTGGACCGTCACTTCGTTGCTTAAGTTGTTCTGGGCAACTTCCGCGGCGACTTTATTAAGCTGCGCAATTGGCTTTAGGATTGCTTTCTTAAAAAAACCGTTCGCAATTATTATATACACCCCAACCATCAGCAGATTGAGGACTATCCGCATCAATTTGGTGGAGATAAAGGCTCCCATCAAATTGCTGAGCAATAGTGCGATGGCTAAAGAAGAAACAATCCGGATCATCAAGCGTCTTTTGATACTAATATACTCCAAAGGAACCCCTCCCTGTGGCCGAATACTATCCCTAAACTATAACTTCATTCTACATTATAATGGCCTAATCCTGCTTAGTCGGGTAGAAAAGTGGAGACCAAGCTAAATGGTGCCAAGCATTTATTATTAACTTCGGTTTACCCAGTTTTTTTCTTGAGTAAAAAGTTCTCGCCGGCGGTACAAAAAAAACTCCCATCCGGGAGTTACAAGAGCTTGGCAATGATCGCGAGCAGGAAAAAGGCTACCCCTAAACCGGCCGTTATTTTCGTCAGGAGGGCCTCCAATCCCTTGTTTTTACCAAAAAAACGCGAAGACCCGCCACCCAACGCGCCCAGGCCTTCCTCTTTGCTCGGTAAGATCGTTACCAACACGATCAAAGCCACCGAGACAATTAACAAAAGGACCGAAAAAAAGTTCACATCTTCACCCCCTGCTGGGTCGCTTATTGTTTTATTGTATCAAAGTTGACCACCCTAAACAAGGCCTGTCCGGATATTTTTTGCGGGGCTTTGGCAAACGGGGCGGAAGGCCGGCCTTAGCCGGCCTTCCGCCTTTTTCGCTTCCTGCCGCTTACTTCTTCTTCAAATTGTAGAAGGCCGCCCGTCCGCTGTAAATCGCCCGATCACCCAGCATATCTTCGATCCGCAATAACTGGTTGTACTTGGCTACCCGGTCGGTCCGGGAAGGAGCACCGGTCTTAATCTGACCGGCATTGGTGGCCACGGCGATATCGGCAATGGTGGTGTCCTCCGTCTCACCGGAACGGTGGGAAATAATCGCCGTATACCCGGCCTTCTTCGCCATCTCAATCGCATCCAAAGTCTCGGTGAGGGTTCCGATTTGGTTCACTTTGATCAGAATCGAATTGGCGACCCCCAAGCCGATCCCCTTCGCCAAACGTTTTGTGTTGGTCACAAACAGGTCGTCCCCAACCAATTGCACTTTTTCCTTCAGCCGCTCGGTCAGCATCGCCCAACCGTCCCAGTCCTCTTCGGCCATGCCGTCTTCAATCGAGATGATTGGGTATTTATTGACCAAATCAGCCCAGAACTCTACCATCTCTTCACGGGTCTTCATCATCCCCGATTTCCAGAAGTAATACTTGCCTTCTTCACCTTTCTCCTTGGCCGCATCCCACAATTCGGTGGAGGCCGGATCCATGGCGAACATAACCTCTTTGCCCGGAGTTAAACCGGCCTTCGTAATCGCTTCCATGATCACGTCCAAGGCTTCCTGGTTACTCTTCAGGTTGGGCGCGTAGCCGCCTTCGTCGCCCACCGCCGTCGAGTAGCCTTTGGCCTTCAACACCGCTTTCAAAGCATGGAAGATCTCGGCTCCCCACTGTAACGCCTGGGAGAAACTCTCCGCCCCGACGGGCATGACCATAAACTCCTGCAGATCCACACTATTATCGGCATGCTTCCCGCCGTTGAGGATGTTCATCATCGGGACCGGAAGCTCCTTGGCATTTACCCCGCCGAGGTAACGGAAGAGAGGGATCTCCAGCGCGTTGGCGGCCGCTTTGGCCACTGCCAGGGACACTCCTAAAATGGCGTTCGCGCCCAGTTTCCCCTTGTTCGAGGTCCCGTCCAGGTCGATCATTAACTGGTCGATTTCGGTCTGGTCCAAAGCGTCCATGCCGATTACCTCGCCGGCAATCTCCTCATTGACGTTATTAACGGCCGTCTGGACTCCTTTGCCCAAGTAACGTTTTTTATCCCCATCCCGTAGTTCAACGGCCTCAAAAGCGCCGGTGGAAGCCCCGGACGGTACCGCCGCCCGCCCAACCGCGCCGCCGGCCAAAGCGACTTCCACTTCGACCGTGGGGTTCCCACGGGAATCCAGAATTTCTCGGGCATGAAGATCAACAATTGAAGTCAATGCTTATTCCTCCTCTGCTCATCTGATTTATGATTAACTCCCCACCTGGGGGCATCCCTTAGGGCAAATGTTCGATTAAAGAGTGGCCGGTCATCTCCGCCGGTTTGGGCAGGCCGATCAGTTCCAGCACGGTCGGGGCGATATCGGCCAAAATCCCGTTCTTTAACCGGCATTTTTCCTTGTAGCCGATCAGGATCACCGGCGTCGGGAAGGTGGTATGGGCGGTCCAGGGTTCCTGCGTCTCGGGGTCGACCATTAGTTCGGCGTTGCCATGGTCGGCCGTGATCAGCACCACCCCGCCCTTCTCCAGAATCGCCGGCACCACCCGCGCCAGACAAGCGTCCACCGTCTCCGCGGCCTTCACCGCCGCCTCCCAAACCCCGGTATGGCCAACCATATCGCCGTTGGCGTAGTTCATAATGATCACGTCGAAACGACCGGAGGCGATCTCGGCTAAAACCCGTTCGGTAACCTCCGGGGCGCTCATCTCGGGCTGCAGGTCATAGGTGGCCACCTTCGGCGAGGGGATCAGGATCCGCTCTTCGCCCGGGAAGGGAACCTCTTCCCCGCCGTTGAAAAAGTAGGTCACATGGGCGTATTTCTCGGTCTCCGCAATCCGGAGCTGTTTTAACCCCAAAGCGCTGAGGTATTTCCCGAGGATGTTCTCCATCGGTGGCTCCGGCGGGAAGAGCAAGGGAACGTCCAGTTCCTCATCGTACTGGGTCAGGCAGACAAAGCGGGTGTCCAGGAAGCCTTTTTTCCGCGGAAAGCCGGTAAAGTCCCGGTCTACAAAAGCCCTAGTGATCTCCCGGGCCCGGTCAGGGCGGAAATTAAAGAAGATCACCCCGTCCCCGGGCGCAATGGTGGCCACCGGTTTTCCGCCGTTTTCGATCACGACCGGCACCACAAACTCGTCGTGGACGCCCTTCTGGTACGAAGCCTCCACGGCGGACAGGGCATCGGGGGCTTTCTCCCCTTCGCCGTCAACCATCGCCGCATAAGCCTTTTCCACCCGTTCCCACCGTTTATCCCGGTCCATGGCGTAATACCGGCCGGCGACGGTCGCAATGCGCCCGGTCCCGATCTTTTTCAGCTCCGCTTCGAGTTCCGCCAGATATTCCTTGGCGCTGGCCGGCGGGGTATCCCGTCCATCGAGAAAGGCATGAACATAGATCTCCTGCACGCCAATCTCCACCGCCAGCCGGATAAAACCGTATAAATGCTCAGTGTGGCTGTGCACCCCGCCGGGGGAGACCAGCCCCATAAAATGAAGGGGTTTTTTCTTCTCCACAAGGTACTGGATGAGTCCGGTAAAGACCGGGTTTTGCTTAATTTCGCCGCTCTTCAGCGCTTTACTGATCCGGACCAGGCTTTGGTAGACGACCCGCCCGGCCCCCATGTTCAGGTGTCCCACTTCCGAGGTGCCCATCTGCCCTTCCGGCAAACCCACCGCTTCGCCGGAGGTTTCCACCAGAGCATGGGGGTTCTCCGCCGTCATCCGGTCCACAAAGGGCGTCTTGCCCGCCTTGATCGCACTATATTTATACTCCGGATCAGGGTTATGACCCCAGCCGTCCAGGATAATAAGGGCGACCGGTCTGTGTTTCAGTTTCATTTTCTCATCTCTCCGTTCCAACGACATCGCCTTGGTTCATTGGTAAGCAATAATTCCGTAAAAAGAATCGGCTTTCAGGCTGGCGCCACCCACCAGCGCGCCGTCGATCTCCGGCTGGGTCATAAATTCCTTGATATTTTCCGGTTTGACGCTGCCACCGTACTGGATGCGCACCTCTTGGGCCAGATCCTCTGAAAACTCCCGG
>JAAYMP010000074.1 GCA_012521315.1 Bacillota bacterium | reverse complement strand
TCAGTTGGTAGACGGCAGTGGGGACCAAGGGAATGGGCAGGTAATAAAAGTCCGGCGCCCCCTCTTTGACCAGGGCAGTTTCGGCAAAACCAAAGGTAAAGGGACCTAAATCATAGGTCGCCCTTTGCCCCAGCAAAATGCGGAATTCACCGTTCAATGGGACCCAGGCATAGAGTTTTTTGTAGGCCAGCCGTTTGGTGGAAAAAGCATAGGCAATCTGGTCGAGGCCTTCGGCGGCGAGCCCATCACCCAAGGGAGCAAGAAGCGGAAAGGCGTATCGCCCCGGACCGAAGGAGTTCACTTGGCGTCCGATGGTCAGGTAAAAACTCCCTTTTCCCAGGTGGAGACCGCCTTCTTTCAAGCCATAGCTGGTTTCACCTTTTTCCAGTTCCAGCTGGGTAAAGACCCAGGGGTGGAGGAAGAGGGTCACCGGGCCAATTTGAAAATGGTTATTGCTCAATATGGTAAGGCCTTCGTTATTGAGCTGGAAAACGAGGCCATTGGCTTGGGCAGTTTGGCAAACGCTCAATAAAAAAAAGAAGGCTAACAAAAAAACGGGTAAAAGGTGGCGGCGAAGAAAGCGGAGACGCATAAAAAATCCCTCCGTAAAAATGCTGAAGTAACTTTTGTGTTTAGTAGAATAGTCAAAGTGTCAAAATTAGGGAAGGAAAGATTAATAAAAACCAATTATGCTGGACTTTATATAATTCTTGGTGGAATGATAATCTCCTGCTGTTGGCGATGGAAATTTGTCTTTTGTTCTTAAAGCCACTCCCCTGGGCATAGCATTGAACAGGGGGGTGGTTTTGTGATTGAAGGGGTGGTCCTCAAAGAGTTAAAGGTAATTCCGGATGAAAGAGGCCGGTTGATGGAGATATTACGCTGCGATGACCCCTTCTTCCGGGGGTTTGGGCAGGTCTATATCACCACCGCCTATCCAGGCGTTGTCAAAGCATGGCACTACCATAAGAAACAGTACGATAATTTAACGGTTTTAACGGGGATGATGAAAATAGCCTTGTTTGACGACCGGGAAGGCTCGCCCACCCGGGGGAGGGTGGAAGAGTATTTTCTGGGGGTGCACAATCCCAAACTGCTTCAGATCCCGCCCGGAGTATACCATGGGTTTAAGTGTATCAGTGAGTATGAGGCGTTGGTCTTAAATTGTCCGACCGAGCCTTATAATTATACCGAACCGGATGAGTACCGGCTGCCGCCGCACGCGCCGACGACGCGGATGAAGATTCCTTACGATTGGGGGCGCAAAGACGGTTAGGAAGGAGGGGACCGATGCGGATTTTAGTGACGGGCGGGGCCGGGTTTATCGGCAGTAATTTTATCCGTCATTATCTCCGTTGTTATCCGGAGACGACCTTGATCAATGTGGACCGGTTGACTTATGCGGGCAATTTAGCCAATACGGCCGACTTTAGCGCTTATTCCGGTTACCGGTTCCTCCATGCTGATATCAATGACCGGGATAAGCTTGAACCTTACTTTGCGGTAGGTCTTGATGCAGTGATCAACTTTGCGGCCGAATCCCATGTCGACCGGAGCATTCATGTGCCGCAGGTCTTTGCCCGGACCAATATCAACGGGACCCTCAATCTTTTATGTTTAGCCCGGCATTATGGGGTAGAACGCTTTCTCCAGATCTCCACCGATGAAGTCTATGGCGCCCTGGGCCCGGAGGGATTATTTACTGAGGAGTCGCCTTTGGCCCCGAACAGTCCCTATGCGGCCAGTAAAGCCGGGGCTGATTTACTGGCGATGGCTTTTTATAAAACGTACGGCCTGCCGGTGATCATCACCCGTTGTTCCAATAACTACGGGCCATACCAGTTTCCGGAGAAACTGATCCCGTTGGCGATCATCAACGCGGTCCGGGGAGAACCGATTCCCCTTTATGGCGATGGGCAACAGGTGCGGGACTGGATCCATGTGCTTGACCATTGCCGGGCCCTCGAACGGGTCCTGCGGGAAGGGCAGCCGGGGACGGTTTATAACATTGGTGCCCGGTGCGAACGGACCAATCTGGAAGTGGTGCGGATCATCCTGGAACTGCTCGGGAAACCGGAGGGTCTGATCCGGTTTGTCGCCGACCGGCCAGGGCATGACCGCCGTTATGGCGTTGCGGTTGATAAGATCCGGGGGGAGTTGGGGTGGGAAGCCCAGATTGATTTTAAAGGAGGACTGGCGCAAACCGTCAATTGGTATCTTAAACAGCAAGCATGGTGGAAAGCAATCCTTTCCGGCGAGTACAGGGATTATTACCAGCGTAATTATGGTTTTCGCCTGGAAAATAAGGAGCACAAGGACCGGTAGCGCACCGGTCTTTTTTATGGCTGAAATTACCTATATTTTCAAAGAAACGCGGGGGACGAAGTATATCCGCCAAAAATAATGGCAATAATCCTAGTAAGGAACGGCCAAAAGCCAGGTGGAGGGAAGCAGATGATCCCAAACAAAGTTGAGATTTGTGGGGTGAACACTTCGAAACTTCCGGTTTTGACCAACACGAAAATGCGGGAGCTGTTGGGCAAGATCAAGACCGGCGAGCGACAGGCCCGCGAGGAGATGATCCAGGGCAACCTCCGCCTGGTGCTTAGTGTGATCCAACGGTTTAATAACCGGGGTGAGAATGTGGATGACCTTTTCCAGGTCGGTTGTATCGGCTTAATGAAGGCGATTGATAATTTTGATCTGTCACAAAATGTTAAGTTTTCCACTTACGCGGTGCCAATGATCATCGGTGAGACCCGCCGGTATTTACGGGATAATAACCCAATTCGGGTCAGCCGTTCCCTGCGGGACATCGCCTATAAAGCGCTGCAGGTCCGGGATGCGTTGACCAGTAAAAACGGGCAAGAGCCAACCATCGCGGAGATCGCGGCCGAGTTGAACATTGACCGGGAAGAGATTGTTTTTGCGCTTGATGCCATCCAGGAACCGATCTCTTTGTTCGAACCCATCTACCATGACGGGGGCGATCCCATCTTTGTGATGGACCAGATC
>JAAYMP010000073.1 GCA_012521315.1 Bacillota bacterium | reverse complement strand
CGGCCTCACGGGACTCGCCCGCAGCGGGTTGTTGACTGCGATCATGCCGGAGTTTGCGGCCGTTTGGGCTACCGACCCGGCCATCTTTACGCATTTGGTGGCGACCGTGCAGGCGATCAAACCAACGGCCGAACTGCGCTGGGCGGCTTTCCTTCACGATCTGGGGAAAGCCACCACCCGGCAGGTGGAGGGGGGCCGGGTCCGTTATTATGGCCATGAGAAGGCCGGCGCGGCGCTGGCCGCCGGAATCCTGGAGCGGCTCCGGTTTGCCAATGTCTTCCGGCAAAAGGTGCTGACCCTAATCCGCTGGCACATGTTTCCGGCCGACCCCTGGTTGACCGACGCCGCCCTTCGGCGTTTGGTCGGGAAGGTGGGTCCGGAGAACATCGTCGACCTTTTAGAGTTAAGACGGGCCGATATCGTCGGTACCGGCGGGCCGGTCGCCCGCGCCCTGGACAATTTGGTCCGCTTTCACCGGCGGGTCCAGGCGATGCTGGCCGGCGAGACTGTTTTTGCCCGGAAAGATTTGGCCGTGAACGGCCACGAAGTCATGGCCTTTTTGGGGCTTCCGCCCGGCCCGCAGGTGGGTGCGGTGCTGGAGGACGTCTTCCATTGGGTGACGGAGGATCCGGCGCGGAACCGTAAAGAACTGATCCTGGACTATCTGCAGAAATGGCGGGCGGGACAATAAAAGCCCTTCCCGGACAAAACCATCCGCTTCCACTCATTTTCTGGCACCACGGAGCATAACTTGGTAAAAGCAGAGAGGAAAGGATGGTAAACGTGGGAAGGCAAACGTTAAAAGGCCGTTTCGGCGCAAAGCTGGCCGAATATTTGGAGTTACCATCCGATGTGGTGCTGAATCTGCCCCGCCTGGTGCTGACGGGCGACCGGCAACTGGTGGTGGAGAACCACCGGGGGCTAAAGTTGTACAGCCAGACCGAGGTCTGCCTCCAGACGACGATTGGCCTTCTCACCGTGGGCGGGGAAGAGTTGAATATAAAATTGATCACCGCCGACCAGGTGGAGATTGACGGCCGGATCATCCGGGTCGAGTGGAACGGTGCGCGGGGGGAAGAAGCATGCTCTCCCAACGCTTGAACGCCTTTTTCCAGGGCTATCTGGTGGCGATGGTCAAAGGAGCCCGCAGTGAAGAGTTGCTTAACCGGGGGATTGCCGGTGGGGTCGTCTTCTGGGATATTGAGAAGAAGGCCCCCGGGACCATCCTCTTCAAAGTCCATGCCCGGAAATACCCAAAACTCCGCCCATTTTTTTTGCGGACCGGGACCACAGGGAAGATCCTGCGGAAAAAGGGCTGGCCGTTTCTCTGGCGAAGGGTGTGGCGGAAAAAGGGCTGGCTGTTGGGGATGGCCCTCTTCCTGAGCCTGCTTTTGACCCTCTCCTCCTTCATCTGGTTTGTTGAGGTCACCGGCGTCGAGACGCTGGACCCAACCCTGGTCCGTGACCACCTGGCTGTCCTGGGGTTGGCTCCCGGGGTACCCCGCCGGGTAATTGTGCCGCAACGGGACTGGTTAATCCGCGAACTGCGGATCCGACTGCCGGAGGCGGTCTGGGTGACCATCCGGTGGCAGGGGGTCGTCGCCGAGGTGGTAGTGGCCGAGAAACGCCTGCCGCCCCCGGTCGAGGAAGGACCAAGAAACCTGGTGGCGGGGAAGGATGGGTTGATCACGGAGATTCTATTGGTGGAAGGGACCCCGTTGGTCCGGGTGGGGGAGATGGTCTCCCGCGGGGATCTTTTAATTTTGGGGGAAGCCACCCGGGTCCATCTGGACGGGTCGGTCGAGAAGAAAAAGGTTAAAGCCGCGGGGGAAGTACGGGCGCGGGTTTGGTACGAGATTGAAGTCGACGAACCCCTTGCCGTCCTGGAGCCGAGGGTGGGTGACGGAAAAAAGATCGTTTACCGCTTGCGGGTGGGCAACCGCCTCCTGACCCTGTTTTCCCACGGGGCGGTCGCGCCCGGCGCCTTTGTCAGGCAAGACCGGGCGGTGAAGGAAGTCCTCCCCGGCAGGAATAGCCTTAGTTTAGTCGAATTGATTAAAGATACCTACCAAACAGTCGAGTGGACCACCGTGCAAGTCACGCCCGAAACCGCCCTGCTTAAAGCGGAAAAAAAGGCGGAAGGCCGCATCGGAACGGTGCTGCCGGCCGGCGTAAAACCGGAAAAGGTCCTGGCGGATTGGCGCGTACAAGCGGGGGTTTTGCATTACCGCCTCATTATCGAGACGAAAGAGAATATTGCAGTCCCGGATTAAAGGAGGAGAGAGAGAAGGTTTGAGTCATTCGGAGATAACTTTAGAGATTGATCCGAAGATAGCGCCCGTTCTCTTCGGGGAGTACGACCAAAACCTGAAGGATATCGCAGCCGCGCTGGAGGTGATGCTCTCGGCGCGGGGGAATACCCTGTTTTTGGCCGGCGAAGAGCAGAAGGTCGACGAGGCCCTGGCCGTTTTGGAGCAGTTGCGCAACCAGGCGGAAAAAGGAGCCATCCTCGGCCCCCACGAGATCCGCTATACCGTTGATGTCCTGCGGCGGAATAAACCACAGCAAAACGGGGAGATCGATTTCTCCGCGACGCCGATCCAGGTGACCAACCGGGGGAAAAGGATTACCCCACGGACCTTTGGGCAAAAGGCTTACGTCGAAGCCATTCGTGACCATGTCTTGACCTTTGGGATCGGGCCGGCGGGGACCGGCAAGACCTACCTGGCGGTGGCGATGGCGGTGGCCGCTTTACAGAGCAAACAGGTGAACCGGTTGGTCCTGACCAGACCGGCGGTGGAGGCCGGTGAAAAACTGGGCTTTTTGCCCGGCGATCTGCAGGAAAAAGTCGATCCCTACCTGCGGCCGTTGACCGATGCTTTGTTTGATATTTTAGGAGCGGAACTTTACCAAAGATATATGGAGCGGCGGGTGATCGAGATCGCCCCCCTCGCTTACATGCGCGGGCGAACCCTGGACGATTCCTTTATCATCTTGGATGAAGCCCAAAACACCACGACCGAGCAGATGAAGATGTTCCTGACCCGGATGGGCTGGGGCTCGAAAGTGGTGGTCACCGGGGATATTACCCAGATCGATCTGCCGAAAGGACAAGCCTCCGGTTTGGTGGAAGCGGCGGAGGTGCTCAAGGATGTGGCAGGGATTGCCTTTATTTATCTGGGTGAGAAGGATGTCGTCCGCCATGAAATGGTGCAAAAGATAATTAAGGCATACGACCGGCGCAGCGAAGAGACTGCAAGTCCCGGTTCGTAAAGGAGGCCTGGCAATGGGTAAGGAAACACAACCGGCCGAGAAAAGCTTTGCCAAGCGGAGACGTTATGCAAGCTTAAGGGCCAAATGGTTGTGGGTGCGTGATTTTTTTAGCAAAAAGACAGTCCGGGAGCGGATTCTGGTTTTTGTCAGTTTTTTGGCGATCGTCGCCATTTTACAGATTGATCTGGTCCCGCGGGCGATCGATGTTCAACTGGGGGAAGTCTATATTGGGACGGAGATCCGCGCCCCACGGACGGTTATTAATGAGAAAAAGACCGAGGAGTTGATGGACCAGGCGGCCGCCCGCGCGGTGGAGGAGAACAAGGATAAGCTCGAATACCAAACGATCAGCATTGAAGCCGGGGTGGAAGCCAACAACCGTTACAATAGAATAATCGGTGTTTTTGAGGAATACCGCAGGCGCCTGCAGGAGCAGACGGCGGAGAATGGTTCCCCGGAGTTTGAACCGGAGCGGATCCGCCCGGAGTTCCGCCAGGTTCTCCAAGGGGTGGAGGGGAAATTTGTCGAGGTTCCCGACGAAACCCTCGACCTGGTGTTGACGATGCCGGCGCCCGACTATGAACGGATGGTCCGCAGCCTGCGACAGGTCTTTGTTGTTTTGGAAACCGAGCGTAAAATCGGCCCCCAAACCGTGGAGGAGGTCCGGGCGGAGCTGGGCGCTTTGGTCAGCAATGAACGGTTCCTCGTTTTACCCCAGGACCAACCGGTCATCCGGCAACTCCTCACGGCGCTGATCTTCCCGAACCTGACCCGGGACGAGGGGAAGATCCGGCAGTTGCAGGAGGAGGCCCGACGGAAAGTGGCGCCGGTCAAAATCGAAAAGGGCCAATTGATCCTGAGCGAAGGGGATATTGTCACGACGGAGCACATTCAGATCCTGCGGGAACTGGCCCTGATTGAGAACAGCGGGAACCGGGTGATCATGTTCTTCAGTTTGGGCGTTTTCTCCCTGTTCTTGATGGCGATCTGTCTGATCTATATTTATTTCTTCGAGAAACCGATCCTCAAGGAAGAACGCCACCTTTATTTAATGGCCTTGGCCTCGGTGGTTGTTTTGGCCGTCGCCAAAGCGTTCAGCCTCTTGAATCTGGACTGGATGGCATACCTGGTTCCCCTCTCCTTTGCCAGTATGATCATAGTCTTTTTAAGTGAACCGAAGTTGGCTTGGGTGATCACGACGCTGCTCAGCCTGATGGTGGGCGTGATCTTCGATTTCAACCTGGCGCTCACGGTCTTTTACTTTATCACCGGAACGGCGTCCCTCTATTTAATGCTCAATCTTACCCAGCGGAAAGAGATGATCCGGCGGGGCCTTTACTTGGCGGGGATTAATCTCTTCTCCGTCTTATCATTGAGTTTTCTGTTTGACATCAAACGGTTCAGCAGCGTGTTTCTCTTTGCCCTGGTGGCCGGTTTTAACGGAATTCTGGCGACGGCACTGGCCAACGGCTTTTTACCCTTTTTTGAACATCTTTTTGGGCTAACATCGCCGCTCAGTCTGTTGGAACTGGCCAATCCGAATATGCCCCTGCTGAAGCGGTTACTGATCGAGGCGCCGGGGACTTACCACCACAGTATCCTCGTGGGGAACCTGGCGGAAGCGGCGGCCGATGCCATTGGCGCCGACAGCTTGCTGGTACGGGTGGCCGCCTATTATCATGATGTGGGCAAACTGCGGCGGCCTTACTTCTTTGTGGAGAATCAGATCACCGACGATAACCCCCACGAGAACCTCGAGCCGAGTTTGAGCACGCTGATCATCACGTCGCACGTGCGGGATGGGGTGGAGCTGGCCGAGTCGTACGGGATCCCCCGGGTGGTGACCGATGTCATTGAACAACACCACGGGACCGACCTGATCCGTTATTTTTACCAACAGGCGTCGGAAAAGGTCCAGGAGGAAAAGGAATCGGTGGAAGAAACGGATTTCTCCTACTCCGGACCGAAACCCCAGACGAAAGAGGCAGCCCTGGTTATGCTGGCCGATGCGGTTGAGGCCGCGGCCCGCGCCATGGGGCAACCCTCTCCCGCCCGCCTTGAGGCCCTGGTCAACGAGATCCTCAAGGAGCGGTTAGAAGCGGGTCAACTGGATGAAACTAATCTTACTTTGCGGGATCTGGATAAGATCAAAGCCGCCTTTTTAAAGGTCCTGGGCGGCATCTTTCACCACCGGATTAAATACCCGGAGACCGTCGCCACAGAAAGGAAGAAGTCGAATGGGGGTAGTCATCAACCACGAAATGGACGAACCAAAGCTGGGCCAAGAAACGCTTGAGGCCTTGACCGGCGTTACCCGGCAGGTGTTGAAAGCCCATGGCCGGGAGAAAGCGGAAGTCGGGATCACCCTGACCGACGAGGAGACCATCCACCGGTTGAACCGGGAATGGCGCGGCGTTGACGCGCCCACCGATGTGCTCTCTTTTGCCTTGGACGAAGGGGAACCGATGCCGCCAACCGGGGACGATAACCTCCCTGAGCTGTTGGGCGATGTGGTGATCTGTCTACCGATCGCTTTCCGGCAGGCCGCGGAGTATGGCCATTCCAGGACGCGGGAGGTCCTTTATCTGGCTGTCCACGGGCTGCTCCACCTCCTGGGCTATGACCACCAGACGCCTGAGGAACAAAGGCGGATGCGCCAGGCGGAGGAGGAGTTTCTGACCGCAGCAGGTTGGGGGCGGCGTGATGAAGAATAGAAATCTTTTGGAGAGTTTCAACCGGGCGATCAACGGTTTGGTCTATTGTTTTCGAACCCAGCGCAACATGCGGATTCATTGTTTGGGGGCCATTTTGGTTTTGGGCCTCAGTCTGGGGCTGAACCTGACCAGAACCGAATTCCTCTTTGTAGTCTGGGCGATCGTCTTTGTATTGGTGGCGGAGGCGATCAACACCGCCCTGGAGGCGACGATCGATCTGATCTCCCCCCGGTATCATCCCCTGGCGGCGAGGGCGAAGGATGTGGCGGCGGGCGCGGTTTTGCTTGCCGCCGTCAACGCTTTGGCCGTCGGCTACCTGGTTTTGTACCCCAAACTAAACCCGGTTTTGCCGAAAGTGCTTGAGAGTATCATTAATTCCCCCGCCCACTTAACTCTCATCGCCATGGGCTTGGTGGTCTTTTTTGTGCTGGTGCTGAAGCTGTCGACCGGGACCGGCCGTCCCTTTTCGGGGGGGATGCCCAGCGGGCATGCGGCGCTTGCCTTTTCCCTGGTCACGGCGATCATCATGATCAGTAAAGACGGCCTGGTGGCCAGTCTCGCTTTGTTTTTAGGTTTCATGGTGGTCCAGAGCCGGGTCGAGGGCGGGATTCACAGCGTGGCGGAGGTGGTCATCGGGAGCGTGTTGGGCATCTTGGTGACTGTTTTGATCCTTCAGTTATATCAAAAGTGGG
>JAAYMP010000072.1 GCA_012521315.1 Bacillota bacterium | reverse complement strand
TCCCTTTGGCCAGAGCCGGTCCGGCAATCTCCCCCGAAAGACGCGTCACCGTATACCAGCTCAGCAGCGAGCCGACCTTACTTTCGGGGCCGAGCAGCAGTTGCGTGCCGGCAGCGGAGAGACTGCCCGCCACCGCCCCGTCGATCTGCAGGAACGCCGACAACACCCGGACATTGCCCGTGACCGTACCGGAGATCACCGTCCGCCCGGTCACCCCCAGCACATCACCGTCCACCTTCCCGCTGAGTTCCAGTTCATCAGCGAAGATCAGGAGATCGCCTTTAACCTGTCCGGCGACCTTCACCCCATTGCCCCTGACCCATAGATCGCCCGTGATCACTTCGTCTTCGCGGATCAGGATCTCTCGCCCCGTCAGCGTCTGCCACGCCGCGGCGGCCGGTTCTCCCCGGAAAAAGAAGAGGGAAACGAGACCGCCAAAAAGAAAAAAAAATAATTTTTTGAAATAAACGTCCTTCTTCATCATGCCTTCCCGCCTATCTAACCCTGCTCGTCACGGGTTATCCGCCGATCGCAAATCACAGGTTAATCTCCACCAGGTCCCGGTCCATCTTATTCATGCAGTTCTTTAATTTAGAAGCGAGACTCGGATCCTCTTCCAGGCAGGCCGTGCGGATCTGCCTGGTCAAGTCGATCGCCCGCCGGAAAGTGGTCACAATATCCCCTTCCTGTAAGTCCGTATAATTGAGGAGTTCAAAAAAGTCACAGCCTTGACTCCACCGATAAGCCAGCGCCGACAGGCTGGGGAAAAACCGGATCTCCCGCTCATCGACGCCATAATGATAAACCAGTTCGCGGATGATTCTCTTGATGGGCTTCTGGTCAAACGGTAAGGAACCGGGCCGGGGCAACCGCTCCATTTTGCGCGGTTCATAGTCGACGGCCACCATGACGGCATTGATCTGGTCCTCGTCCCACTCGTGAAAATACCCGGCAAAATACATCTCCGTCAAGAGAAGTTCCTGGGCGTAGATCCGGGCGGCGAACTCGCCGCGGGGCAAGAGGGTTCCATCCTCGGTTAGATAATTCAACTCCGTCAAAATTCCGGCTTTGGCCGCCAGATCCTCCTCAAACCGGTCGGCTACTCTTAAAGCAGAAGCCCGTTCCTCCAAACCAAGCTGTTCCTGGTAGAGGTTTTGGTAAAACTCAACCCTTTCGACACAACGCTTTTGCTGTTCCACCGGACAGTTCCGGGCCGCCACGCCGGACAAAGCCGCCTTCAGATTGGCAATTTCCCGGGCAATTGCGGCCCGTCCGGCCCGGCCTCTGATGTATTTAATCTTCCGCTCCTGCTTGCGAAGGCGTTTCTTCGCCAAAGCCCGGGCCTGCGGGCAAACGAGCGAACCCCAGTCGGCACAGATCTCCTCCCGGAGTTTCCCCGACTCGGAACGCACCTGGGAAAGGCGCTCTTCCAACTGGAGCTTGGCGTTGCGGGCTTGGAAAGTAGCGAAGTTCTGGTTTAAGATCACGGAAATCTGAACTCGTTCGTGGTTCTTGAATAGATTAAGCACCGAGTTGTAACTGAGGTTGAACCGGCTGGTCAACTTCTCGATCTGCCGCGGGTCGGTACTGGGGAACTCCTCCTTCAGGTAACGGTCCAGATCGGCCAGGATATAAACATAACCCCGCTCGTCAATGCCCCGACGGCCGGCCCGTCCGGCCATCTGGAAATACTCCAGGGTGGTTAAGGGCCGGAAGGAGACCCCGTCCCATTTGGTGGGCGCGTCAAAGCAAACGCTCCGCACCGGATAGTTGATCCCCACGGCAAAAGTTTCCGTGGCGTACATCACCTTCACCAGGTTCATGCCGAACAGGATCTCCACCAGCTCTTTGAGGGCGGGTAGCAGACCAGCATGGTGGAAGGCGATCCCCCGCCGGAAGATGTATTTCAGCCGGTGGATCGTGGGCCAGTTTTCCAGGGCATATTTTTCGATGACCTGGGCAACCACCGCATCGACCTGTTCTTGCTCGCCGGTGCTAAGGAAATTGGCCTTTTCGCTTAATTCCATCGCTTTCAGCTCGCACTGCATCCGGCTGAAGACAAAATAGAGGCAGGGCAGCCCATCCCGCTCCTGGACGGCCCG
>JAAYMP010000071.1 GCA_012521315.1 Bacillota bacterium | reverse complement strand
CATGGAGGACCAGATCTTTCGCGTTTTGGTGCCCATGGAGGAAGAATATGAGTATAAAGACGGGAAGCGTAAACTGACCAAGAAGAAGGTTTACCCGGGTTACGTGTTGGTGGAGATGATTATGACCGACGACTCGTGGTATGTGGTGCGGAATACGCCCGGCGTGACCGGTTTTGTCGGCCCCGGTTCCAAGCCCATTCCTCTCCAACAAAAAGAGGTCGAACAGATCCTGCGCCAGATGGGCGTCGATCAGCCCCGTCCCAAGCTTGATTTTTCAATTGGCGAACCGGTGCGGGTGATCCGCGGGCCCTTTGAGAACTTTTCCGGGATTATTGAAGAAATCAACCCGGAAAGAGGAAAGCTGAAGGTTCTAGTCTCCATGTTCGGACGGGAAACGCCGGTGGAGTTGGAATACAATCAAGTGGAAAAGTACTAAGTAAGATCTTTGGCGAGAAGGAGGTGTCGGGACGATGGCCAAAAAAATAGCGGCGTTTATTAAACTACAGATCCCAGCCGGGAAAGCGACTCCTGCTCCGCCTGTTGGTCCCGCGCTCGGACAACACGGCGTTAATATTATGGAGTTTACCAAAGCTTTTAATGAACGGACGGCGAACCAGGCCGGAATGGTGATTCCTGTGGTAATCACCGTCTACGAGGACCGGTCTTTTACTTTTATCACCAAAACTCCGCCGGTACCGGTTCTACTCAAAAAAGCGCTTAACTTGGAGAAAGCTTCGGGTGTGCCCAATAAAGAGAAGGTGGGGACCATCTCGCGGGAGAAGGTTCGAGAGATTGCCGAGCTCAAAATGGTCGATTTAAATGCGGCCAGTATTGAAGCGGCCATGCGCATGGTCGAAGGCACGGCTCGCAGTATGGGAATTACCGTCCAGTAGCTTTCTCCCTGGTGGGAGGATACGCTTTGCGTGAAAATCCGTTTGAACCACAAAACGAGGAGGATTAAAGATCATGCCGAAGCATGGTAAAAAATATCTTGAGATGGCGAAGGCCATCGACCGGGAGCGTCTTTACGACCCCCGGGAGGCCATTGAACTGTTGAAGAATATCGTCAAAGCCAATTATGATCAGACGGTCGAAGTGGCGATTCGTTTGGGGGTTGACCCCCGGCATGCCGACCAACAGGTGCGCGGTACCGTTGTTTTACCCCACGGGACCGGAAAAACCGTGCGGGTCCTGGTCTTTGCCAAGGGCGAAAAGGCCAAAGAGGCCGAAGAGGCCGGTGCCGACCGGGTTGGCGCGGAAGAAGTGGTTGAAGAGATCCAGAAAGGATGGCTTGATTTCGACGTGGCGGTGGCGACCCCCGATATGATGGGCATGGTGGGGAGACTCGGGAAGATCCTTGGCCCGAAAGGTTTAATGCCCAACCCCAAAACGGGAACGGTCACGATGGAAGTGGGCAAGGCCATCCAAGAGATTAAAGCCGGTAAAGTTGAGTACCGGGTCGACAAGACCGGAATTGTTCACGTGCCGATTGGGAAAATGTCCTTCACCGCCGACCAGTTGTTTGATAACTACAAACGGCTTTTGGGTGCTATAATCAAAGCCAAACCGGCCGGGGCGAAAGGAACTTATTTGCGGTCCATTTCCCTTTCGTCGACCCAGAGCCCGGGGATTAAAGTGTCCCCGCAGGCGACCACAATGGCGGTGGCGAGCGAGTAAAAAACAACAACTTAATATAAAAGAGAAAACTGACCATAGACAGCAGGTATCCGGGCGCGTCCGCGGATTTAATGTTTGCCTGCCGAGGTTGGGATGATACGTCGCCAACGACGAGCCCTTTCTTTGTGTCTATGGAAGGGCTCTTTCTATTTTCCCAGGACCAGTGACAGATAGGGAGGTGAAAAAATGGCAAGACCGGAAAAAGTGGCGGTTGTCGATGAGGTATACGAAAAAATGGCTAAAGCCCAGTCGGTGGTCTTGGTGGACTTTCGGGGCTTAACCGTGCAAGAGGCGACGGAGCTCAGGAAGAAATTAAGGGCGGCCGGCGTTGAGCTACGGGTGGCGAAGAACACCTTAACCCGTTTGGCGGCGGAAAAGGCAAACCTGAAGGAGTTGCATGCTTATCTTGAGGGGCCGACGGCGCTCGCTTTTGGCTATGAGGATCCGGTTTCTCCGGCGAAGATCCTGTCCGAGTTTGCGAAGGACCACAAGAAACTGGAATTAAAGGGCGGTGTCCTGGAAGGTAAAGTGATTGACCAGGCGATGGTCAAAGCCCTGGCCGAACTCCCCAGCCGGGAAGTGCTCCTCGGTCAGTTGGTTGGTTTACTGCAGGCGCCCATTCGCAATTTGGCGTATGTTCTTTCCGCCCCCATCCGGAACATGGTTTACGTACTCGATGCGGTCCGGCAGAAAAAAGGCGAAGTTGCTTGAGGTCGCTTGAAGCCGCATAAGACGGTTTGCGGCGGTGTTTACCCCTTACGAAAAACGGTGAAGATTAATATTTAAGGAGGAAGTTAAATGTCTAAAGTTAATGAAGTCTTAGAGATCGTGAAAGGCATGTCCGTATTGGAACTGAATGAACTGGTGAAAGCTTTTGAAGAAGAGTTTGGCGTTTCGGCGGCTGCTCCGGTGGCCGTGGCCGCCCCGGTCGCTGCCGGTGGCGCAGCGGCGCCGGCGGAAGAGAAAACCGAATTTGATGTGATTCTGGCTTCGGCCGGGGACAAGAAGATCAATGTCATCAAGGTTGTCCGCGAAGTGACCGGTCTTGGCCTGAAAGAGGCCAAAGACCTGGTGGACAATGCGCCGAAACCAATTAAAGAAGGAATCGCGAAGAAAGACGCCGAAGAGCTTAAAGCCAAACTGGAAGAGGCCGGCGCCACGGTTGAAATTAAGTAAAGAGAAAGGCTGTCCTAAGCGACAGCCTTTTTTATTGAAATTTGTTATTGACAAAAAAAAATAACAATGATATAATCTCATAATGCGAAAGTACTTGCGGGAGATCTAATTATGCCATCACCTTATTATATGTAGGTGATTTTGATTTTTTCTTCTAATTTATTTTTCGACAAATACATATCTGCTTATTTGAACCGCATATTCAGCAGGGGTAACTGGGGTTAGCCTTGCTTTTGCCATTTTATTGCGAAAATGGTTAAAGGTCCGACTCCGGTTTTTTTATGCGCAAAAAATTTCTAACCCTATTTTATTATGGTTTGGGAAAAAAAGCAAACTGGGCGGTCAGTTAAATAAGGGAAAGAGGTGAGGATTTTGCCGGAAGAGATGAATGGGGTTAAGCGACGCAGAGTCAACTTCGGGAAGATCGACGAAATTCTACCGATGCCAAACCTGATCGAGATCCAACAAAAATCCTAACAGTGGTTTTTAGAGGAAGGACTACGCGAGGTCTTTCGTGAGATCTCACCAATCCAGGATTTTACAGGCAACCTTATTCTTCAGTTTATCGATTATTCTCTCGGCGAACCCAAATACGACGTGGAAGAGTGCAAAGAAAGGGACGCCAATTACGCGGCCCCTTTGCGGGTTAAGGTCCGGTTGATTAATAAAGAAACAGGGGAAGTTAAAGAACAGGAAGTTTTCATGGGCGATTTCCCCTTAATGACCGAAAAGGGCACTTTCGTCATCAACGGTGCTGAACGGGTAATCGTCAGCCAGCTGGTCCGTTCTCCCGGTGTGTATTTTGGCAAGACCGTGGACACCAGCGGGAAGACCGTCTTTTCGGCCAGTGTCATTCCCAACCGCGGGGCGTGGCTGGAGATGGAGTTTGACGCCAACAACGTTCTTT
>JAAYMP010000070.1 GCA_012521315.1 Bacillota bacterium | reverse complement strand
GTTGGTAATCACCACATCCGCCTTGGGAACTTCTTGCATCATCCGGCGCATCGCCAGTTGTCTTTGTTTTTGGCGGATCCGGCTTCTCACCAGCGGATCTCCTTCCGTCTGTTTAATCTCGTCCTTCACCTCTTTCTTCGTCATCCGCAGGCTCTTCCGGTACTGCCATCGTTGGTAATAAAAATCAAAAACCGCGAGCGCCAGTAACAAGAGGACGATGCGCAGGACGATCGTAAACATCAACTGCCAGATCAGCCCGGCCATTTCCAGTGGCGGGTAATCCACATTGGTTTCCGCCAGGGGGAAAACCTGACTTTTAAAGGTATTCCATATGATAATGAACACCCCAATAATTTTAAACAATGCTTTAAACAGATCGATAAATTTTTGGGGTGAGAACATTCTTTTTAAGCCGGCCAACGGATTTAACCGGTCGAATTTCACCTTGAGGGGCTCAAGGGTAAACACGCCCCCGGTTTGCAGGTAATTTACCAAAACACCGACGGTCAGGATGGCAAGTCCGACGGGGATAAAAGCCCCGAGCACCGTAAGTAAAGTACTGTTAAAAAGCTGGGCCAGATTGGCCTCGTCCAAATAGGTATTTAAGCGGTCGCTGGAAAACCCATATTGAAAACAGACAAACAGTTTCTCCAACAAATAGGAGCCACTCGCCCGCAAAACCATAAACCCGGTCAGCAGGGTGACGACCGTACTCAATTCGCTGCTCCGTGGAACTTGACCCCTTTGCCGCGCGCGCTGCCGTTTTCGCGGGGTCGCTTCTTCCGTCTTCTCTTCGTCGGCAAAGAACTGAAGATCAAGGCGGTAAGGAAGACCAACTCCGCCGTCCTCTTTCCTAGTGGATTGTGTTAAGAAAGCGTAGTAACTCAGTCCAAACACTCCCGCTTGTTGAAAAATACCCCGCCAACCAGCGGACCAGAACCGGCAGCGACAAAATGAGCAACATCAAGCCAAGAAAAATCTTGAGGGGAAAACCGATGAAGAACACATTAATCTGGGGAACCAGTTTGGCCAGCACCCCCAGTCCGACATCGGTCAAGAACAAAACGCCAAAGATGGGCAACGCCACTTGCACGGCCAGCCAAAAGAGGCCGGAAAAGGCCTGGATGAGATAGGGCAAGCCCTTGGCCAAAACGATCTCTCCCCCCACCGGGACTAACCGGTAGCTCTGGGCCAAGACATTGAGGAGGGTATGGTCCCCTTTCACCATGATAAAAAGCCAAAGGGCGATAATGTAGTAAAGTTGCCCGATAATCGGCATCTGGCTCCCGGTATAGGGGTCCAGTACGTTGACCATGCTAAACCCCATCGGCAGATCCACCAACTGGCCGGCCAGTTGCAACCCGGCCAAAGTCAAGTACAGGATATAACCCATCAACAACCCGATCATAAACTCCTGTAACAAGGATAAAACGAAGCTGCCAAAGTGGGTTGGGAGGATAATCCCGGGTTGAAGCAAAGGCACGAAAACAAAGGATAAAAAGAGCGCAATACTAACCCGGACCATTGGCGGCAGGTTCCGGCTTTGAAAAAGCGGAGCCCCGGTCAAAAGGCCGATGTTACGAAAGAACACCAGCATAAATAGGGATATTTGCATTTCCGACCAGGTCGCTAAGGCCAAGGATTACCCTCACCATCCTCCTGCTTGACTAAGCAACGAAAAAAGTTCAGTCGTAAAATCCACTAATACCCGTAACATCCAGGGGCCCAAAAACACCAGGGTAAAAAAGACCGCCAATAATTTGGGGATGAACGTTAAAGTCTGCTCTTGAATCTGGGTTGTGGCCTGAAAGACACTGACCAGCAGACCGACGATCATGCCCGCTCCCAACATGGGCCCGGCTACCGTGAGGACCGCCGTAAGCCCCTGGCGGATTATGGTGACAACCGTTACATCAGTCACGACTCTTCACCACCCACCATCAATAACCGGTTAAAATACTGCGGACCACCAGGTTCCAACCGTCCACCATGACAAAGAGTAAGATCTTAAAAGGCATGGAGATCATGATGGGGGGGAGCATCAACATCCCCATGGACATCAGTGTACTGGCGACGATCATATCAACGACCAAAAAGGGAACATACAAGATGAACCCCATGGTGAAAGCGGTCTTTAACTCGCTGATGATAAAAGACGGCACAATAACCTGGAGCGGAATCTCTTCATAATTGGCCGGCCGGGTGGTGATCTCTCCCATGCGCATGAACAAACGGAGATCTTCGTTCCGGGCGTGTTTCCCCATGAAGTTTTTGACCGGCTTCTCCGCTTCTTTTAAAGCTTCTTCAATTGTAAGTTCTCCAGCGAAAAAAGGAGTCAAGGCGTTTTGCCGCACTTCCGACCAGGTGGGAGCCATGATATAGAAAGTGAGGAAAAGGGCAAGCCCGATAATCACCTGGTTCGGAGGGGATTGTTGTAGGCCGATAGCGCTCCGGGTGAAGGAAAGGACCACGATAACCCGCGTAAACGCGGTAAACATAATTAAAATGGCCGGAGCCAGCGAAAGAATGGTTATTAAAGCTAAAATCCGGAGACTGGCAGCAACCTGTTCCGGATCATCCGTATTTGTCCATCCAATTTCAATTTGGGGAAGAGTTGGCTGCCCTAAACATACTCTGCTGCCGACCAGGGTTAGGAGTAACCCCAGTAAAACAACGATCAATAAACGCCGTTTATCCATCGCTCTTGTACCCTCGGTGGGTTCGAAATTTCATTAGTCTCTCCTCTATTCTCTGCGTCGATGTCATTTCTCCCGGCTGTTGAACCGATCCGGGAGCGTTTAAACCCCCATTCATCAACCCTTTCAAATGATCGGAAAAACCTTTTCCGGTCCCTTGACGGCCGGCTACCGTTGGCGCCAATTCAGCCTGGATCGTTTCGAGCAGCTCAGGGTCTTTAATCTCCGCGAGTAAGGTTGGATTACGTTCCCCGGTCCCCACCAGAAAGACTTGTTTGCCCGCCATTACCAGGTAAATAGCCCGGTTGGGTCCCAAGTAGAGGGTATCCACTAAGCGCAGATGGCGACCGGAGCGTCCACCAGCCATCTTCCCCAGCCAACGCGCTGCTTTTGAAGCTAGATAAAGCACAAGCACGAAGCAGAGAAGATAGGAGATGATCTGTAAGTAGGAGAAATTTGGTTCCGGGGCAACCTCCTGTGGCATGCTGAACGTTTCATGATCAAACTCAGCTAAAGGAATTAAAAAACTTAGAAATGTATTAAAACTGGCCATCATTGGATTACTTTCCGTACTGCCTCTAAAACCCGATCCGGCTGAAACGGTTTCACGACAAAATCCTTTGCTCCGGCTTGAATCGCATCAATCACCATGGCCTGCTGTCCCATGGCACTACACATAATAATCAACGCATTCTTATCGATCTTCCTGATCTCCCTAACTGCGGTAATTCCGTCCATCTCGGGCATTGTTATGTCCATTGTTACTAAATCGGGTTTTAATTCCTTATATTTTTCAACCGCTTTTACACCGTCTTCTGCTTCGCCGATTACTTCGAAACCGCCCTTTTTCAAAATGTCTTTGATCATCATGCGCATGAAGGCAGCGTCATCCACGACTAAAACACGATTCTTCACGGAACTTCCCCCCTACTGTAAATTGTTAACTCTTTCGAACGGACTGATAATGTCGGTAATCTTCACGCCAAAGTTCTCATCAATTACAACCACTTCTCCCTTGGCGATCAACTTCCCGTTGACCAGGATATCCACCAGTTCCCCGGCTAATCGGTCCAGTTCGATGACAGACCCGATCCCCAGCTCCAAGATTTCCTTAATCCGCATCTTGGTGCTGCCCAACTCCACGCTAAGTTCCAAGGCAACGTCCAAAAGCAGATCGAGGTTGCTCGGCCCTTCAATGGGCGGGGTTGGTTCCAAGGTCTTAAACTGAACCGACCGTACCGACCCGTCCGCCTTCCGTTCCACCGGTTTACTCCGGTTCTCTTTTGGTTGTTCCGCCATTTTCCCCTCCACCGGTTCCTGTTCATTCGCATCAATCAGGGTCTTTGCCATCTCACGGGCAAAGTGATACGGAATGACCAGCATTATTTGGCTATCAACCAAGCCTTCAATGACTAACCGAAAATAGACTACCGCAACCAGGTTGTCCTTGACAAACTCAGAATTAAACTCCTCCACGTTTTTCATGGACAAGATGCGGGTCCGCGGCGGGGCGATCTCCACCCTGAGCTCAAAAAGGGATGACATCGAAGTTGAAGCCTTCCCAATCATCTGATTCATTGCTTCCGCCACGGCACTGATCTCCATCTCGCCCAGTTCCGCGTTGGGAGACGTCCCGTCCCCGCCCAACATTAAGTCGGCAATCACCGCGGCGTCATGCATTTGAATAATCAGGAGGTTGGTCCCTTGTAAACCGGTTGTATAATCGACTTCCGCCGCCAGACATGGCTTCGGGTATTTGCGGATTAGTTCGCTGAGTTCCGACAGTTCAACATTGGGCGTGTTCAATTCAACCCGCCGGTTTAAAAGCAGGGACAAGGCGGTGGCACCGGAACCGAAAGCGATATTCCCGATTTCACCCAACGCGTCCTTTTCCATAGGAGTCAATTCGGCTGTTTCTTCATTTAAGAGCGCATTTATTTCTTCCTGCGACAACATTTCATTTGACATCGCGTTCACCACCTCTTTGTTTAATCCCGTAGAGCTGGACCGCTAATTTATCATTGGAAAGACCGGGGTAACCAAGGTACTTTTCTTCATTACCTACTTTCACCGTTAGTGGTTCTTTAATTGACCGGTCCAGTTTTATGACATCACCCACATTCAAACTCAACATCTCCCGCACACTAACCGTTGTCTTCCCCAACTCGACTTCAACAGGCAAAACTGCTTCGGTCAAACGTCTTTTCAAGGTGGTAAGCGCTTCAAGGGTAAAACTCTTCTTCGAACTGGCGAACCAGTATTGGGAACTCAGCCGGTCTAAAAGCGGCTCCAAAAGGAGGTAGGGGTAACACACATTCATTAAGCCGCTAACGTTCGCAATTTTCACGTCCAAAGTCACCAGGATGACCATCTCCGTTGGGGGGATCACCTGGGTAAACATGGGATTTGTCTCCATGCCCTGGTATTCCGGGTCAACATCGATCACATTGCTCCAGGCTTCCTTGATGCTGTTGGCCATCCGCAGGACAACCCGCTTGGTAACCATCTGCTCAATCTCGGTTAACTCGCGGAGGATTCCGTCGTAAGCACCTTTCCCGCCCAGAAGCCGGTCGATAAAGCCAAAAGCCAGGTTGGTGGCAAACTCAAAAACCATATTCCCTTCCAGCGGTCTTAATGACATAACATTAATCACCGTCGGATTCTGGAGGGATTTAACAAATTCGTCATAGGTTAACTGGTCGACGGAGGCCACTTCCGACTGGACCATCGCCCGTAAATAGGCGGACAAAGAAGAGCTCAGCAGGCGGGAGAAGTTTTCGTGGATCATAACGATCGTGCGGATTTGGTCCTTCGCGAATTTGCTTGGCCGGCGGAAGTCGTAGGGGCGAATCTTGCGTGACAGGTCTTCGGTTTTCGCCGATTCAGCATCAATGGCCCCTGATGAAAGCGCCTGTAATAGTGCATCAATTTCATTTTGGGTCAAAATCTCGGCCAAAGCGCCACCCCCGTTACGTTACAATAAAATCGGTGAAGAAAATATCGAGCACTTTTCCCACCGGCAAAATATCGTTGATAGCAGTAATTATTTCGTTGCGCAAATTGGTATTTCCTTCTTTTTCCCTTAATTCTTCCGAAGTTTTCACCCGGCAGATCCGGATCACAATGTCCCGTACTTGCGCTTTTCGTTTATCGATCTCTAATTGGGTCTCTTCGGAATCCAAAACCAAGGTAAAATTGAGCCGGAGGTATTTTTGCTTGAGGGGATCGGCCAAATTGACCACCACCTCTTCCCCCAAGGGCATGAGATACTTGACTTCGGTCCCGGCGGTCACCTTTGTATACCGCTCTTTAGCCGGGATGATCTTATAGATGAAAAACATGGTGGCACTGAACACCGCCGCAAAGAAGATCAAAAGACAGACGGTGATGGTAATGATGACCTGATTCGCTTTTCCGTTTTTTTCTGACATGCTGATCCCACCTATAAATTATTCCTGGAGAGTAGAAGAAGATCGACTCTCCGGTTGCGTACCCTGTTTTCTTCCGAATCATTGGGCGCAATCGGTCTGAATTCGGCGTAACCGGTCGCCCCCAGTCGCCATGGCCCAATTCCCGCTTGATCGATGAGAAAACGGGTGACATTCGTCGCCCGGGAGGTCGAAAGCTCCCAGTTGGACGGGAAGGCCCGGCTGCGGATCGGCAAATCGCAGGTGTGTCCCTCCACCCGGATATCGTGGTCGTCAACAGCCAGGACCCGGCCGACCCGGCGGAGCAGACTACGCGCCTCAGGTCGCAGCTCGGCCGAGCCAAGGTCAAAAAAGATCTTCTCTTTGAAACTGATGACCATCCCCCGTTCCTCCTGGAAGATCTCCACCGCCGCCCCCACGCCTTCCTCCGCCAGCATGGCTTCGATCTCCTGATAGACCTCGCGAAACTCGTCGTTGATGATTGAGGAGATCTCAAAAGGCATCTGTTCGCCCAATGGATACTTCCCGCCGTACACGACGCCGGGGGAACCGCTGAAAACCGTCTTTAAAGAAGCGGCAATCTTTTCGTATTTGTCCGCGTTCACGTTGGAGAAGGCAAACAAGAGGACAAAAAAGGTCAACAGGTTGGTGACCAGATCCGAATAGGTGGTCATCCACGCCGGAGCGCCACGCGGCCGTGCTTCCGGTTTCTTCTTATACATTGAGCCCAACTCCTTCCATCCGGTCCCGCCCTACCTTATGCCGTCGCGCCGGCGGGAGGAAGGATTTGAGCTTTTCTTCAACAATCCGCGGGTTTTCACCGGCTTGGACCGAAAGGATTCCTTCGACCATCACCTGCCGGATCATGACCTCCTCTTGACTACGGATGCCCAATTTGGCCGCCAACGGGTTGAAGAGGAAATAGGCCATGAAGGCCCCGTATAAAGTCGTCAAGAGGGCCACCGCCATCGCCGGCCCAACCGTACTGGGATCATCCAAATTCCTCAACATCTGAATGAGGCCGATGATCGTCCCGACCAAACCGAAAGACGGCGCCAGTGATCCCCAGGTCTCCCAGAAAGCTTTGTTCTCGTTATGCCGTTCTTCAAGGAAGCCGATTTCGATCTGCAAGATATTCTTCACCAACTCCGGGTCAGTCCCGTCCACCACCAACTGGATCCCTTTTTTCAAAAATCCATCGGACGAATTGGCGATCTCGTCCTCCAGGGCCAGGAGACCCTCCCGTCTTGCCTTTTCGGCGTACCGGACCAGGGTATTGATGATGTCTTCCATCGAATAGGTCTGGGAAAAAAACGCCCACCGTATACTCTTGAATGCTTTCACAAACCGCTCCAGCGGAAAATTGATCAGCATGGCGGTAAAGGAGCCCCCGATGGTGATATAAACCGAATTCAAACTCAAAAACCCAGCTAACATGCTGAGACTCCCCCCGGAACAACCGAGGAGGATTAAAAAGGTCCCGACAACCAAACCAATGATTGTTGCCAGATCCAACGTTATTCACCTCGATTCTCTGTTGAAACCCATTCCCGGCCGCCTTCGTCCAGTTGTCGGCGGTAGGCAATGATCTTTTCCCTGACCTCGGCCGCGCTCTCTTTCACCACGATCTTTTTTCCGGTGACGAGCGAGATCACCGTATCAGGCGTCTCTTCCATAAATTCAATGAGGTGGGGATTGACCCAGAATTGTTCGCCGCTGAACCGGGTAACTATAATCAAGTGACATACCCACCCTTCTTGTCATAGTTAATAATAATCAGTGGTGAGGGGGCGTTCCCTTACCCCCTCACCTTAGCCGAGCTTACCGTTTAAGGTTCACCAACTCCTGGAGCATTTCGTCGGAGGTCGTGATGATCCGTGAGTTCGCCTGGAAACCCCGTTGGGTCACGATCATATCCGTAAACTCCTGCGAAAGATCGACGTTGGACATCTCCAAAGCCCCCGCGGTAATCATCCCGGCACCGCCAACCCCGGGAAGATTGATCTGGATTGTCCCGGAGTTGTTGGTCTCCCGGAACATGGTGTCTCCCATCTTTTCGAGGCCGGCCGGGTTGGTGCAAGTGGCGATGGCAATCTGCGCCACGGTTCTGGTCAACCCGTTCGTGAAGATGCCGATCACCCGGCCCGCACTGTCAACGCGGAAACTGTCCAAATACCCCATGCGGTAACCATCCTGCTCGTAAGCCAAAGTCGATTCGTCGGCATGGTGTTGGGTAATGCTCGAAAAGTCAATTGTAATATTGAGAGCATCCGCTCCCGACCCGGTCGCCCAACCTGTAATCGAGCCGGTTGTTCCCGCCGGGAGATGACCAATGGTATCAAAATTAAGTGTTCCGGAGGCACCAGGGAGTGGGTTCCCGGCACTGTCTTGGGCTTCCCAGTCCCACTCGCCCACCGCCGTCTTGGTAAAAACAATTTGGATGGTATGGGGCACACCCAAGGAATCAAAGACTTGCATGTTCCGGATGAAGCTCTCGCCGATCGCAGCCGAGGAGTTCAAATTACCGGTTAAGTTCAGTTCCGAAGTGGCCCTGGGGTCAATTGAGCTCCCGACCGGTAAAGTAATCCCCGTTGGATTACCGGCCGTATTAATCGTTCCGTCAATATCGGCGATCCACCCGAGTAACTGCAGGCCGTTACTGTAAACCAGACGGCCCGAGATATCCATGTTGAAGTTTCCGGCCCGGGTATAATAATATTGTTGATCTTGTAGGTTCCCAACACCGCCCAGCATGAAAAAGCCGTTGCCCTGGATGGCCAGGTCGGTATTGACCCCGGTGGTCTGTAAGTTCCCGGGGCTATGGATCACGTCGATACTGGAGAGGGTTACCCCAATACCGACTTGTTGCGGGTTAATCCCCCCCCGGTTGCCATGGGGTGCGGTTGCCCCCCGCAACGTTTGCGAAAGCGCATCCGCAAAGGTAACCCGGCTGGTTTTGTAACCAACCGTATTCACGTTGGCGATATTGTTGCCGATCACATCCATCCGCGTTTGATGGTTCCGGAGCCCGGAGACTCCGGCAAACATGGAACGCATCATTTTAAAATCAACCTCCTCTTCTTCCCATTTTCCTTCCGAAAGTGGGTTTTGTCCGGTCCTCCGCCGTCGTTTGGAGGACTGAGGCTTCCTCAAGGAGGTCCAGCCTAATTGTTCTGGACAAAAACCGCACTGTCGATATTGGTAAAGACATTCTCTTTTAAACTGCGGGCATCCACCGCGGTAATCACGGTCCGGTTTTCCACACTAACCACCAACGCAACCTGGTCCAAGACCACCAGGGATTCTTTACACCCCTTCGCTTGGGCTTTCTGGACGGCCTCCCGAATACCCGCCATCTCCTGCGGGGAAAGGGTAATCCCCCGTTCCATCATGCGTTTCTGCGCATGGGCGGAGATCTTGATCTCGGCGCCCAATTTCGACTCGAGGATTTTCTGGAAATCGCCGGTCGGGCCAGGCTTCGGTACCGTTCGGCGCTCCGGCGGGGTAACCCTGGGTGTTTGCGTTACCGGTGAAATTGGCGGAATGATTCGTTCGTTCATTGTTATCCCCCCTAAGCAACTCCCCAGACGTCGGCCAGGGGCGCCTCTTCCTCGCCATCTCCATTGTGATAAACGATGTAAGGTTCACCGTTTTTCAACCGGTAACCGGTAACCAGCACATCCTTAAAGTCAACGACTTCCCCGAATTCGTTAAAAACACGGACATAAGCTTTCCGGCCAACAAGTCCGGACAGATACTGCTCCAAGCCCTTCGCATCCATCACCGAAATGACCTGGTCGGATCGGATCTCCCGCCCGCTGTCCAACATTAAGTAGGTTTGTCCACCGTAGCTTCGGACGCCGGTGACTTGGCCGTAGACCATCTCGGCCAACCCGTCTTCATAGAACTCTTGGGCAATTACCGCGCGGCCGAGCATCGCCGTTGCTTGTTGGAGCTCGCTAACACGGTAGAGGTTCTGCATCTGCTCCAACGCGGAGAACTGAGCCATCTGGGCGATAAAGTCCCGGTCTTTCATCGGGTCCAACGGATCCTGGTAGCGGAGCTCCATCACCAGCAAGTTTAGAAAGGCGTCCTTACCCAGAAAGTCGTTGGCGGTACCGATTACGGCCCGGCTGTTGTCCCCGCTGCCTACTGCTGTAATCATCCTTTCACCTCCTCTCCGCTTAGATTCTCAGGTTAATCATCCCGTGCCAGGCTTCCTCTCCGAAGATTGGCTCTTCGACCACGAACATCTCGATGGCAGGGTTCCAGCCTGTCCGTTTTTGGAACTGGTCACCACCGGCCATGTTCTGGTTCGGCTGCTGGGAACCGGTTCCGGTTTGCACGCTCACCTGCAAGAGATCGACCTGCATCCCGGCTTCCTCCAAGGCCGCCCGGAGCTGCGGTAAATTCGCTTCAATCAAGGATTGAACGCCCTGGGTTTCCGCGACGAACCGCGCCGCGACCATATCCCGTTCCACCACGAGGGAGAGTTCCAGTTTACCCAGTTCCGCCGGCTCCAACTGAATTTGGATCTTGGTCACCCCGTCCTTCACCATGAGACGGGCACCGCGCACAATCTGGGCGGCCAAATCTTCCCTGGCGATTACCGGAGCAAAGGGTTCCGGCGACGCGACGGTGCCTGCCACGCCCCCTTTGTGGTGTATGGCTTCACCCGCCATCTGACTAAAGGTCTGGCCAAGCCACCCGTCATTGGGTTTAGCTCTTCCCGCCTTGAGGACCGTTTTCGGCTGGCGTTCCGGCATTACCGACCGGACTTCCAAACCGTCGTGGCCGTCCGCTTCCTCCGGGCGGACCCTCTGCCGGCCCGTTACGGCCTTTTCCGTTCTCACGGACTCGGAGTGGGTGGCGTCTTCTTCCGTTTGAAGGGTGTTTACCATTTCGGTAATCTCCCTTGCGCTAGTCGCTACGCTTTCTCCTTCCGCCGGGCGAACCTCCCCTGTTTTTCCGGCATGACCGGCAGGTTCAGTCCGTGGGGGCGTTGCGGATGTTTTGGTCTCCGGCGCGGTTCCGGCGGTTTCAGCCTTGTTTAATCCGGTTCGGCGT
>JAAYMP010000069.1 GCA_012521315.1 Bacillota bacterium | reverse complement strand
TGCATGTTTGCTGAATGTGAGGTTAAAAAACCTACAGTGTCTTGACACTATCAATATTGAAAAACCTATTGACTTATCCACTTTTTTGTGTTATCATTAATTTTGCTTTGGGGGGGGTAGCCCAGTTGGTTAGAGCGCTACGTTGACATCGTAGAGGTCAGCGGTTCGACCCCGCTCCTCCCCACCATTTATAAAAGTTCAGCAGGAAACTGCTTTTTTTTTATCCAAATATAAAATTATCCCGATTTTAGTATAATTTTTGCCGCCGTTAAGTACTTGTAAACGCAGAGGCCTTATGCTATAATATAAATTGATGGCGGGCATTTTCGACCAGAATAATGGAAGGGGAGGGGTTTTATGATCCTTTCCGCAGAGTTTTTCTGGAGACTATTTGAGATTACCGGGTCGATCACAGCCTACTTGTTATATAAGGAATTTATTAATCTCAATTAAAGGAAAGACGAGGAAGGAAAAGAGTAACCGCACGGAACGGCACAGGGAGGAATGGTAAATTGAGAACATTCCCCGGGAAGGCGGTTATCGTTCGTTCTGGAGTTGCTGGTTGAAATAGGAGTAGGCTATGCCGGTTTCCACCGTTATCGGAAGCGACCCTTGCCGGGCAGGCAAGGATCGGTAAAGTGGAGTCGGTAGGACTAAGATGGGTGGTACCGCGGAAGTTAACCTTTCGTCCCAATGGTGGGCGGGAGGTTTTTATTTTACTATTTTAACCTGGTTTAACCGGGAAGGAGGGTAATTTATGCAAGAGGAATTAAAAGCCATCCACGAACAGGCCGCGCGGGAGATTCAAGCCGCCGCTTCTTCTCAGGAACTGGCCGAGCTTAGACTGAAGTATTTTGGGAAGAAGGGTGTTATCACCAAGTATTCACGGATCCTCGGGACCCTGTCGGCGGAGGAGCGTCCGCAAGTCGGCAAAGCCATTAATGAACTCCGCCAACGGCTGGAGACCGCGCTGAAAAACCGCCAAGCGGAGTTGGAACGGCGTGAAGCGGAAGCCAAATTTGAACGGGAAAAGATCGACGTCGAACTCCCGGGCCGGCGGCCCCGCCGGGGCCACCCCCATCCGCTGCAGATCATCATTGACGAGATTACCATGGCCTTTTTGGGGATGAGTTTTTCGGTGGCGGAAGGTCCGGAAGTGGAATTTGACTATTATAATTTTGAAGCCCTGAACATCCCGCCGGAACACCCGGCGCGGGAAATGCACGATTCGTTGTACATCACGGATAATATCCTTTTACGCACCCACACTTCTCCGGTGCAGATCCGCGCCATGGAGAAGCTCTATCCCGATCCCGTGCGGATTATTGTCCCCGGCCGGGTTTACCGCCGCGACGCGCTGGATGCGACCCATTCACCGCTTTTCCACCAGATTGAAGGGCTCCTGGTGGATAAGGGGATTACCTTTGGCGATTTGAAGGGGGTCTTAACCGTGTTTGTCAAGAAGTTCTTTGGCGAAGACCGTCAGGTCCGGATGCGGCCCAGCTTCTTCCCCTTCACCGAACCCAGCGCGGAGGTGGATGTCTCCTGCGTCTGCCAGGGTAAAGGGTGTCGCGTTTGTAAGAATACCGGCTGGATTGAGATATTGGGCTCCGGTTTGGTCCATCCCAAAGTGCTGGCGATGGCCAAATATGATCCGGAGGTCTACTCGGGTTTTGCCTTTGGCATGGGGGTTGAGCGCATCGCCATGCTACGGTACGGGATTACCGACATCCGTCATTTTTACGAGAATGACCATCGTTTTCTCAGTCAATTTTGCTAAGGGGGAATAAGGATTGCGTGTTTCATATAAATGGTTGCAAGAATACGTTCCGGTGGAGCAAAGCCCGGAGGAATTGGCTGAGCTTTTAACCATGGCCGGGCTCGAAGTCGATGAGGTCATCGATTTGGGGGCTTCCTACTGCAGCCTCAAAGTCGGCCAGGTTACCAGCCTCCAACCCCACCCCGGCGACGGACGGCTCCTGGTCTGCGGAGTTCGTTTGGCCGATGGTGAAGTGACGGTGGTCACCGCGGCGACCAACCTGAAAGTGGGGGACAAGGTCCCGGTTGCCCTGCCCGGTTCGACCCTCCCCGACGGGAAAGCAATCCAGCCGGTGGAGTTTCAGGGCATTGTTTCCCAGGGGATGCTTTGCTCCGAAGAAGAGTTGGGTTTGGCGCGGAAGTCGGAGGGGATCATGGTCTTACCCAAGGATACCGCCTTAAACGCGGTTCTGCCAGCCATTTTGGGATTGGACGACCATGTGTTGGTCTTGGAGTTAACCCCGAACCGGGCCGATTGCTACGGAATGTTGAATTTCGCCCGGGAAGTCGCGGCCCTCACCGGGACCCGGATAACGATGCCGCGTTTTCCCGTCCAAGAAACGGGAGAATCCATCCATGATTTGGTCACTGTCGAAGTATTGAACCCCGAATTGGCCCCCCGCTATGCGGGCCGGGTCTTCTTCCAGGTCAAAGTGGGGGAATCGCCTTTATGGTTAAAGACACGTCTGCTGGCGGCTGGAATGCGTCCCATCAACAACCTGGTGGATCTGACCAACTATGTAATGTTGGAGTTTAACCAACCGCTCCATGCCTTTGACCTTAACCGGATGAAGGACCGGAAGATCGTGGTCCGCGCCGCGTACCAGAACGAGTTGATCCAAACCCTGGACGCCGAAGAAAGAAAACTTAACCCCGGGCAACTGGTGATTGCCGATGCCGAACGGGCGCAGTGTATCGCCGGCGTCATGGGGGCGTTTGACAGTGAAGTAACCGCGGCGACCGACTGCGTATTTTTGGAGTCCGCCTATTTCTCCCCGGTTCATATCCGCCGAACCGCCCAGGAGCTTGCGATCCGCTCCGAAGCCGCCATCCGTTTTGGAAAGGGCTTGGACCCGGAGACCGTGCCGTTGGCTTTGGACCGCGTAGCCTACTTGGTGCAAGAACTGAATATTGCCCGGGTGGCGAAGGGGTTGATCGACTTAAACTTCCGGACGCCGGTGGCGCGGAAAATTTGGTTCCGTCCGGAGCGGATCAACGCTTTACTCGGGACCAAGCTGGAAAAGGAGGAGATTATGGGGTTCTTCCAACGGCTGAACTTCCGGACCGCGGAAGATCAAGCCGCCGGCAAAACCTATCTGGTGCCGCCGTCCTACCGTCTGGATATTGAGAACGAAGCGGATCTGGCGGAGGAGGTTGCCCGGCTTTACGGGTACAACAAGATACCGGCGACCTATCCGGCGGCGCAGAGCATTGGGCGGCTGACGCCGGAACAGGAGTTTTCCGCTAAAGTCAGGAACCTTCTTTTAGGACTCGGGTTAAGCGAGATTATTACCTACAGCTTCCACGGGGAAAAAATCTTCGACCGTTTAAACATCCCGGAAGGGCATCACTTGCGCCAAACCGTCAAGATGAAGATCCCCTTGAGTGAGGAAGGTTCCATGCTGCGCACCACTTTACTCCCGGGCGTGCTGGAGAGTTTGAGTTACAACGCCAACCGTAACCGTCACGATCTCCAAGTCTTTGAGATCGCCCATGTCTACCACCCCAAGGACAAGGCCGGCGAATTGCCCGACGAGCCATTATATTTAGCCGGTGCCCTCAGCGGGCGGATTAACGAGCCGGGGTGGAACCAAAGCGACCGGGAAGTAGATTTTTACGACGGAAAAGGTTTGCTCGAAACGCTTTTTGGCCATTTACGGGTTGAAGGCGTCAGCTTTCGCCGGGGCGAACACCCGACGATGCATCCAGGCCGCACAGCCGTACTGGAAGCCGCCGGCCACCCCATTGGCTACGTTGGTGAAATCCACCCCACGGTTAAAAAGGAGTTCAACCTGGCGGCTGCGGTCATCCTCTTTGAGCTCAATTTGGAACGGCTCTGGCCGGTGGTGGATAAAGCGATCATCCGGGTTGTCCCTCTCCCGAAGTTCCCGCCGGTCTTGCGGGATCTGGCTTTGATTCTTCCGGAAAAGATCAGCGCGCAAGCGGTTACCGGTCTTTTCCGGGAGATTGGCGGCGACAAGTTGGAGACGGTAGACCTCTTCGATGTCTACCAAGGCGATAAAATCCCGCCCGGCTGCCGGAGTATGGCCTTTTCCTTGACCTTCCGAATGCCCGACCGCACTTTACAGGATGACGAGGTCAACGCGCTTATGGAAGCAATCATTAAAGCGGCGGCCGAACGTTTCGACGCCCAGCTCCGAAGCTAAGAACAGGGTCGATCGTAACAACACCCCCTGTGTAAAACAGGGGGTGTTTTTTTCTGTCTTTTCAGGAAAAAAAAGTATTATTCCGGTTAATCTCTAGATAAATGATTTATTGGCCAGACCGATATTTGTAATAAAAGAAGGTGGGGGGGAAGTGAATGGTCCTGAAAAACTGGGCGACCTCCTGGGCTGAAGCCCTTGCCCGGAAGACCGGAGAAACCGACCAATACAAAATTGCGCTGGCCCGTTACATGCTGGAAAGTCTTCTTTCGACCTTCCTCTCGCTCCTTTACATTTTGCTGTTTGGACTGATCTTTGGTGTTTTGAAAACAGCACTGCTCCTGACTTTGGTCATGTCGGTCCTGAAGGCGGTGATGGGTGGATTACACTTAAAAACCCCGCTACGCTGCGCGCTGGTGGGGGCGATCATGACCATCATCCTTAGTTATCTTGCCCTTTTCCTTCCTTATCCCCAGATGCCAAAACCGGTTCAATGGGGGATCTTTGTCTTGCTGGTTTATATTGTCTGGCAAAAAGCACCCCGTGAGGCAAAGGGAAAACCCCTGACCGCCACAGAAAAGAAGGGTTTAGCCCGTAATTCACGGGTCCTGATCCTGCTGGCTGCGTTTATTTGCTGGTGCTGGCCGGAGAGTGTTGTCACCAATGAGCTTTTCTATGGAACGGCTTTTCAAGTTCTAAACCTGACCGATCCGATGGCAAAGGCGATTGACGGTCTTGACCTGCTCTTTGACCACGGAACAAAAAAGTTTCAGCGTTTAATTGAGTTTAGAAGGAAAGGGGGGTAGAAGAATGAAAAAGTGGCTCTTGTCGGCCGTCCTATCAGTTTTGGCGGTTCTGGCTACCTGCACGATGAGCATGGCGTGTCTTTTACTTTTCTATCAACCAGAGATTCCGCAAAAGTAACCTAATGTGAAATTCTACGTTGCAAAAAGCCGCTAATTGTTTTGTTAATTGTCCAAACAAGGTATTTTTAACGACGTAGTAGAATACTTCAAGTAGCACGGGAGGACGTATATTTATGTGCATAGACATATATACGTGCTCCCGTTATTATATTATTATAATTATTGTTAATTTGGATGCGGACAAAAGGCAGGTGTAATAATAATTGTCAAAAGAGATGATTGACCAGATTATTCTGGAGAAACAATTTTTAACATTGTTTTTGTCAGTCAGCGTTTTTTTGGTAAACTGGACAATAACTCTTAAGTTCGGGTTATTTATCCTCAAATTTCACAAAAAAACTATAGATCTTGTTTTTCCTTGGGTCATTGTAGGTACGTTATATAGCTTGTTTGGCAGGCTAATCATTCCAGATTTCATGTATTTTTTTACCACTTTACTTCTATCATTCATTTTATTAAAAAGAATAACTGGAACAAAAGCAATAAAGGCCTTTTATGCGGCAATAATATCTCTGTTAACAGTTGTTTTAAGTTTTTTATTGTTCGGGCAACCTTTACTGATCAATGATAAATTTAGGAAACTTATGTTGGAGCAAACCGGATTGATCATTGGAAGTTTGATCGAAGTTATGCTGCCCTTTTTTATTCTGCTCTTTTCCCGGGCAAATATTGCATCTAAATTAAGAAGATTAAAAACGTATTGTCTGGATCTAACAATAAATTTATATACTTACCTATTACTTGTTGTGTATGTTTTATGTATGATAATTTTGTATTTACTTTCTCAGTCTTCTTATAATATTCTGAGAGAATTACTGATTACCGAAGCAATCCTGGTCGGTTTTACACTTTTAATTATTTTTCGGATCAGATGGGAAATCAAAATCCAACAGAAAAAAAGCGAAGAAGACCACAGCGCCTATTTGCTGAAAACGATCCTTTCCAAACAACGCGAATACCGTAATTTTTTTCAGGTGATTAGAGCGTTGGCGGAGAGGGGTAAAACGGAGGAGATCGTTGACTATATTGACAATATCCAGGCGGAGATGTCTTTTGTGGAGCCGATTGGCGAGAAAAATCCGATCTTCACTTCACTGCTGGTGGCGGAGCAGATCAAAGCGCGAGAAAAGGGGATCATTATTACCAACACGACGACGACCGATTTAAACGATCTGATGCAACCGGTGCAAGTGTACGACATTTTCAAGGATTTACTCCAGTATATCGTGGCTTATGAAGAAAGGATCAACAGCGAGCGACATCATCTCAACATTGAAGTTGGCGAAGATAAGAAGTATTATTCCTTTATGATTCTAAGGGAATTGGAGGTTAAACCGGAAACCCTGGAGCTAAGGACGGAAGGTGGTCCTTTGGACGATGCCCAAACTCTCCAGGAGATTAGAAAGCGTATTAAGCAGTTCCGTTGGAAGTTTTACTTTCTGTACAGGGACGATGAGCTGGTGGGTTGCCAGTTAAAAGTAAGTAAGGCCCGCCGTTTACCATTTTGGATGTAAGTCCCCGATTTCTTAACGGATCGCGGGTACCGTTGCTGTTTGTTGTCACTCTCCTTTTGAATAGACGAGGGGTTTCGGATGAATTATGGTTTTCAGACCGTTGCCGTTTGTCGCCAGTCTCCTTCGGAAAAGAAGGAGTTTTCGTTTTTATTGTCAAATTATACTTTGAGATATGATGCTTGGGTGGTGTTGTGATGTTAACCCGCGTGGTCCCCCAGAAGTCCCTCAACCGCGTAACCATAAAAATCATGGGTGATGAATACAACGTGGTCGGACCCGAGTCACCCGAGTATATTAATCGCCTGGTTGAAACCATCGAATCTAAAGTTGAAGCCGTGCAAAAAGCCCACGGTGATGCCAAACTGTCCAAAACCCAACTGGCCATCCTGGTTGCCCTGCAACTCACGGATGAACTGGAGAAGCTCCGGATTACCCATGAGAAAATGGAAAAACTGGTCCAAGCCGCCAAGTAGAAACAGGAAACATCGTATAGACCATACAAAAATGGAAAAATTACTAATAAGGACAAATCGGTTTGCGCCAACCGGAGGACATTTAACATGAACTTGGATCTAGCCTTTTTGGACTGGGCAATCATTATTACGCTCCTCATCTTTGCCTACCGGGGGTTTCGCCACGGTTTTGTGCAACAATTATTAGGACTCCTTGGTTCCGTGGTTGCCGTGGTTACCGCTTTTTATTTTTATCAAAAGCTTGGTTTTGTTTTGGCGGAATGGCTCCGCATCTCGGACAACCTCGCCGGCATCCTTAGCTTTATCTTAATTGTGGTCGGGATCAGTGCGGTGGTGGGCCTCAGCGGGAAAAAGTGGAGGAAAATTACGGACAATTCCGCCATCTCGACGCTTGATGGGATTGTGGGCGCCCTTTTCGGGGCCTTTAAAGTTTTGATCGTTTGGGTCTTGGTCTTACTACTCCTTTCGTCCTTACCATGGGAATTTGTCCAAACCCCTTTGCTCGACTCAACACTGGCCCGAGATGTTCTGAAATTGGCCCCCGCTTTTTATTTCCTCCAGGAACGGGTGTTACCGGCTAACGTCCCGCGCCTCTATTTGACCCCCGAAGGGTTGCAGTTTAGAAAGATCGAATACGAAGATTTAGACGGCAGTACCTGTCTTGCCTGCGGCGGTTGCGTTCATTATTTAGGAACGGCCAAGCAAGGCCTTTTTTATTTTCCCCTCTTCG
>JAAYMP010000068.1 GCA_012521315.1 Bacillota bacterium | reverse complement strand
TTCGCCGGTTTGCCCGGCCCGCCGGCCGGACCGCCAACCGGAACCGGACGCCCGCTTCGTTCACCGCCCTTACCTTTGGCGGATATGGTACGGTTCACGTTTTTCCCAACTCCGGTTTTGGGACGGATCCCCTTTGGATGGGGTGGTTTTCCACCGGCCGTCGGTGGCTTCACTGGGGTGTCGCGCCGCTGCTCCTGCCCTTTTTTAACCATTACCGGCCGGTCACTTGGCAAAGCCGCTTTCGGTTGCGGTTCTTTTGGCACTTTCGTCGGGCCGGCCGGTTTCACCGTCGCGGCCGGTTTTTCCTTCGGTTTCGCCTTTTCCGGAACGGCGGCTTCCTTTTTCTGTTCCGGCTCCGTCTTAGCTTTGGCCGCCGGCACCATTGACCCCGCCGGTTTTGGCGTTCCTTTCGGTTTCTGCTTTGGACTAGACCTGCCTTCGGGGTTGAAGGAAGCCCGCACCTTCTCGATATACTCTTCCTCCACCGTGCTCATGTGATTCTTGACACCGGCGCCCATTTCGTTAAGGATTATCATCAGATCCTTACTTTGAATCCCAAGTTCTTTACTAAGTTCATAAACACGCATTTTAGCCATAAAACCACCTCCGATTATTCCATCCGGGCCGCAAGCAACTGCTTTTCAACGGCCGCCGCCATCTCCGGCGTAAGGATACCAACCACCGCCAGGGGCTCTTTTCCTAAAGCCCGCCCCATTGCTTCCTGATCCGCAATGCAGTGCAGGCCAATATGGTAAGCACGGCAAAGCCGCTCCATCTTCTCTTTGGTATGGGGTGAGATATCGGTGGCGAGGAGAACAAGGCTCAACTTTCCGCCCTTCGCGGCCTGGGCAGTAGCGGTAAAACCGAGGGTCAACTTTCCGGCTTTCCGCGCAATGCCGAGAAAATTAAGGACTTTCGTCATGAACAATCCCCATCATGAGTTCGGCTTTGAGTTTCTCCTTCAACTCGGCGCCGATCGCGACCTCCAATTTGTTCGTCAACAAGTTGCCCTTTAACGCCTTTTCCAGACAGGTAGAAGAAGGACAGATATAACAACCCCGGCCCGACTTTTTACCGGTAAAGTCAACCAGCACTTCCTGCTCCGGTGTTCTCACGATCCGGATCAGTTCCTTTTTCGCCCGCACCTCGTTACAGCCAATACAGGTCCGTTGCGGTATTTTCCGTTGCCGTGTCGCCATCGCTTCTCCCCCCGCTTCCACTATTTACTTCTTACTTCTTTTTTTCTCCTCTTCACTCAGTTTAAATTTCTTCTTTAACTCTTCGGAAAGGAGTTGCCCAATGGTAAACCCGGAACCGTCCTCTTCGCTGAAGACAAGCGCGGTATCATCGTCAACCGCCACATCCGGCTCCGTACCGGCGCTTTCATCTTTAAATAGATCAATTCCTTCTTCCACTTCATCGAAGAACTCTTTGACCCGCTGCTTACCCCGTTTCTTGGACTTCCTCTTCTTGGGCTCCTCGCGAATAAACTCCTCTTCCGGCTCCTCATCCTCTTCCGGAGCGAGCTCCGATTCCTCTCCTCCATCGTCAGCCGGTAAATCCGTTTCCTCCCATAACTCCTCTTCTTCATCCCATAAATCGTCCGGTTGGCCTTCCGCTTCCATTTCGTCCCCGGTCAGTTCGCTTAACTCATCACCGGTGCCAAGCACTTCTTCCCAGTCATAGGTTTCTTCCTGGAAATTTTCCTCTTCCGCAAGTAAAGCTTCAATCTCTTCGCGGCTTTCTTCGGCTTGGCTTTCGCTTTTAATATCAACCTTCCAACCGGTTAACCGGGCCGCCAAACGGGCATTTTGGCCCTCTTTCCCAATGGCCAGCGACAACTGGTTATCCGGAACAATTACGATCGAACTCTTTTTGCTGGGGAGGAGTTTTACCTCCGTTACTTTCGCAGGACTGAGCGCTCTGGTAATGTAGCGGGCTGGATCTTCATCCCACAGGATCAAATCTATTTTTTCGCCTTTTAGTTCCCGCACCACCATCTGGACACGGGAGCCTTTTGCTCCAACACAAGCGCCGATCGGATCCACGTTCTCAAATTTGCTGTAGACCGCCACCTTGGAGCGGGCCCCCGGTTCCCGGGCAATATTCTTGATCTGAACGATTCCCTCCTGGATCTCGGGGACTTCAAATTCAAGCAACCGTTTCAAAAAGCCGCTCCGCGCACGGGAAAGGATGATCTGGGGGCCTTTCGAGCCTTTTTTCACCTCGGCCAGATATGCTTTGATCCGCGCCCCATGCTCAAAACGCTCGCCGGGAATCTGTTCGTGGGGAGGTAAAATTGCTTCCGTTTTCCCTAAATCCACGTAGACCGTTTTTTGTTCGAAGCGGCGTACCGTACCGGTGATTAAATCATCCACCCGGGAAGAATATTCATTATAGATCATGCTCCGTTCCGCTTCACGGATCCGCTGGACAATAATCTGTTTCGCGGTCTGCGCGGCAATGCGGCCAAATTCTTTCGGGAAAATTTCAAACTCGACCACATCTTTTAACTGGTATTTGGGGTTGATCGCTTTGGCCTCGGCCAAATTGATCTGGGTATTCTCGTCTTCCACTTCCATGACGACTTCTTTATAGGTGTAAATATGGAACTCGCCGGTTGCCGGGTCCAAGACCACCTTTAAGTTACTGCTTTTCCCCTGGTCTTTTTTGTAAGCCGATAAAATAGCAGATTCAATCGCCTCAATTAAAATCTCCTTGGCGATCCCCTTTTCCCTTTCCACCAAAATTAATGCTTCAATCAACTCGCGATTCATCGGAATATCCTCTCCTTAACTCGTCCTCAATCTATAATCCGCAAACGAGCTTTCGATATCATATCCCACGGTATATCCACGGTCACGCCGCCAACTTCCACGCTGATCTGGCTTTCGGGCTGAGCGGACCAGCCTTTGAGGCGCCCCCTGATCCTTCGCTTTCCCTGTAATGGTGCGAAGAGACTAATCTCCACGCCCTGACCGGCAAAGCGTTGAAAATGTTCAGGTTTGGTCAAAGGCCGCTCCAAACCGGGTGAAGATACTTCTAATAGATAAGCGGTGGGAATTGGATCTTCCTCGTCCAAAACGGCGCTTAGCCGTTTGCTGAAGACCTCACAGTCTTTGATCCCAATTCCTTCCGGGCGATCAATAAACACCCTAAGGAACTGTTGCCCTCCCTCACGCGTCAACGCCACTTCCACAATTTCGTAGTTCAGTTCCGCCCCAACCTTTTCCGCCAGTTCCCAAAGGATCTCTTTTCGTCCTTGCCCCATATGTACGCTCCTTTTTCCCGAATAAATTATGGACACAAGACAAAAAGTGGGTTGAAAACCCACTCCTTCTCCAGTACGTCATCGAACACTTAAAGTTTACCACAGTTTAATTCCTTTGACAAGGCTAACCAAAGAATCAACCGAAAGTTCCTTACGTCTCCACTTCCGGGAAAGAATCATAGATAAAGTCCCATATTTCGTTTGCCGCGTCCAGGATCGTCTCCATTTCTTCACCGTTCGGGACGGAACCAATTTCATCCAGGAAGTAACGGATCTGGTCGGCCAGGAGAAGGATCTCCGGATCGCAGGCGACACTTTTTTCCCAGAGGAGTCCGATGGTAGAATCCGCAGACAGGTTTGTCCTGCCTTCCCGGGTCAAGAGATAAGCAAGCAAAAGTTGACCCACCGCCGCCCGGCACTTTTCATAAACAAAAGTCGGGTCCTGAGTTTGTTCGGCGACCGTCAGCAACTGATCGGCGGCGGCCAACAAGGCGTCTACTTCTTGTTCAATCTCCCCCGTCCCGTGCTTTTTCTCCATCAAACTCCTCCTCGTCTTCTGCGGTGCGCACCAAGAAAGCGTTAAACCCTGACGTCATGATTACACCAAAAAAATGATGACCCCTGCGGGTCTATCCTTCAAAGAAGGTCGGAACACGGAACGATCTCTTCGAGCCGAAACTTCTCAATATCCTGGCTTTTTACATGTTTCTGAATGCGGGATAACGTTTCTACCCCCAATTCCTCCAAAGCCTTTACACACTCCGGACAGAACTGGACGCCTGCTAGACTATTTACCTCAGCAAAGGCTTCCTCCATCGAACGGGCCGCACGGTATGGACGTTCGCTGGTCATGGCGTCCAAAGCGTCGGCGACCGCAAAAATACGGGCCAACAAAGGAATTTTTTCGCCTTTCAAGCCCAAAGGATACCCCTCGCCATCATAACGTTCGTGGTGGAGCAGGATGATGTCAGCGGTGTTATTAAGGAACTCAAGCTGGTGAATGATATCATAACCCAATTCGGGATGGCGCTTGATCATCTCCCATTCCTCGGGGAGCAGTTTTGTTTTCTTTAAAAGAATCCGGTCGGGAACACCAATCTTTCCAATATCATGCAGGTAGCCGGCCAAAGCAATCTTTTTCAGCTCGAAGTGGGAAAGCCCCATTTTTTCGGCGAGGGCTGTCGCGTAAGCGGCTACCCGTGTCGAATGATCCCACGTGTCATGATCCCGACAGTCTAAAGCATAAAGCAGGGCTTTAAGCGCCCCTTCGTTCGCTTTTTTTAGTTTGAAAAAGCTTTTTTTCTGTCGTTTCTTATGCTCCCTAAGCTTTTGCCGAAAGGTAAATATGTAGTAGCAAGAATAAGCAAGCAACAAAAAGAAAATGGAGATAACCACCCAAAGATAGGTCAAAATCTCCCGTCGGGTAAGGATCGTTAAAAGCAGTTTACGATACAGATAATAGGCTCCCGCTAAATAAGCAATCGGAACAGCCACTAATCCCAGGACTAATGGTTTTTTCTTCATTATGTTCATTCCTAATCAGTTAGTAATACAGTGGAGATCACGGTATGGGACTAAAAGGTTTCAAATAACCCAATTATTTTTAAGTAACAATACCTGGCAATTTAGTCTCCAGCCGGCAAATTGACGGCAAAGTCAATTTCGGAACCAAAGGCAGATGGAAATGAACAAATGCTTACGAAAAGCTCCCTCCTTTAAAATTTATAATCGGTAAAAAGAGGTCAAAAAATGAATTTATCTATTTTATTCGACGCCTGGGGAAATATTCCTTCTAATTTGAAAATACTATTTCCTCTTTGAACCAAATTTATATGGTTTACTACTTCTTCCCGCTTGCCAGCGTCAAGCGGCGACCGGTAACCGACCGGAAGATTCCTTCCGCCGTTAAGCCATAAAGTTCATGGAGTTCAGGGATGGTTGCTGTTTCAATAAACCGGTCCGGGTACCCCAAACGGGTAATCTGTACGTTCTGGATTCCTCCCTCGGCCAGTAATTCCAAGACCGCCGAACCAAATCCACCGGTTAAGACATGGTCTTCCACGGTGATGAGGTGGGGGACCCGCCGGGCCCATTCAAGAATGGTCTGCTGGTCCATAGGTTTAACAAAGCGGGCATTGATTACCGTACAATGAATCCCCACGGTCTTGAGGAGATCCGCTGCCGCCGCTGCTGCCTGCACCATCGGACCAAGGGCCAGAATTACCGCGTCGTCACCTTCGCTTAATACTTCCGCTTCCCCTGGCTTGAGAGTTTGCGCGGTACTGAGGTTGCCACCAGTGCCTTGCCCGCGCGGGTAGCGGATCGCCACCGGTTTGTCCATATGTAAAGCCAACAAGAGCATCTGACGCAGCTCATTTTCGTCCTTCGGCGCCATAATCGTCAGTCCGGGCATCATCCGGAGGTACGCCAGGTCGAAGATACCGTGGTGGGTCGGCCCGTCCTCCCCGACCACCCCGGCCCGGTCAATGGCAAAAACAACCGGCAGGCTCTGCAAACAGACATCATGCATAATCTGGTCGAAAGCCCGTTGCAGAAAAGTGGAGTAAACAGCTACGACCGGCTTCATCCCGGCCCGGGCTAGACCGCCGGCCATCGTGACGGCATGCTCCTCCGCAATTCCTACATCAAAAAATCGCTCTGGGAATTTTCTGGAAAACCGGGTCAGTCCGGTACCGTCCGACATCGCCGCCGTGATGGCCACCACATCGGGATTTTTCTTTCCA
>JAAYMP010000067.1 GCA_012521315.1 Bacillota bacterium | reverse complement strand
GGGCGCCTTTTGAACTTAGGCGGCGTTAAAGTGGGTTTTCTCGCCTATACCGAACTGGGGCCCGGTTTCACCTATACACGAGCCCCTCAACACTGGGCGGCCACCCACGAGCTCCCGGGGGTGGCGCCGGCCCGTGCCGATTACCTTCAGGAAGATGTTGCGCGGTTGAAGACCCAAGCCGATCTGGTGGTGGTCTCGATCCACTGGGGACAGGAACACCAGCATTACCCCACCGCCAAACAGCGGCACTTGGGAAAAACCGCTTTGGCGGCGGGGGCCGATCTGGTTTTAGGACACCATCCCCATGTCCTCCAAGGACTGTCCGTGGGGGAAGAAGGAATTATTGCCTATAGTTTGGGTAACTTTATCTTTGACCAAAAGCCGGAAGCGACGCGGCAGGGTTTGATCTTGGAGGCAGCCGGGGACCGTTACGGGATACGTCAGCTCCGCTGCATTCCACTGTGGATCGAGAACGAACAGCCGCAGGTGGCGGAGGGTGACGCCGCCCGGCGCATCATGACACTGCTTCGTACCGTCTCGCAAGGGTTATAGAGATAGACTTGGGGAAAAGGAGGCTTATTCATGAAACCGCAGGTTTTAGCGAAAGAATTGGCCGATTCTATCCGGGAGAGCCCGGAGTATCAAGCCTGGGAAAAGGCCAAAGCCGAAGTGGACAAGCATGAAGCGGCCAAGATTATGCTGGAAGATTTCCGTAAGAAACAGTGGGATCTGGAGAAAGCCCGCTTAAGCGGGGAGGAGGTCCAACCCGAGCAGGAAGAACAGTTTAAAAAACTGGCCGAGATTATTCAGTACAACCCTTATGTCCGCGATTTCCTCGTTGCGGAGTACAATCTGAACCGGATGATTATGGAGATCCAACGGACGATTGCTTCGGCCGTTGGCGTTAAGCTTCCAGAGGAAGAAAACATGGAGAAGAAAGATGGCGACAGCTAAAGATAAAATGGTGTGGGTGGAGATTACGGTGGAGACCACCGCGGCGGCCATGGAGATGGTGGGGGAACTTTTGGCCGAATGCGGCTGTACCGGGGTGGTTTACCATGATCCGCGGCTCTGGTCGGAGTTGGAAGGAAAACCTGCGGAGTTACGGCCCGCGGGACAACCGGAGGATCAAGCTTACCGGGTCGCCGGGTACCTGGCGCTGAAACCCGGCTGGGAAGGGCAGGCGAGGAAACTCCGGACCAGGCTGGAAGAGATCCGGGCGTTTCTCCCGGTGGGCAGCGGGGCGGTGACCTGCCGTCAGTTGCATGAGGAAGACTGGGCGAACGCCTGGAAAGAGTATTACCAACCGGAACGGGTTGGCCCCTTTCTGATCATCCCTTCCTGGTTGTCCCCGCCGCTCCCGGCGGGGATGATCCCGGTCCGGCTTGATCCCGGGATGGCCTTTGGGACGGGGGTCCACCCGACGACACAGCTCTGTTTGTCCATGCTCCCTACGGTGGTGCGCCCCGGCGACCTGGTTTATGACATCGGCACCGGATCCGGGATCCTGGCGATTGCCGCGGCGAAATTGGGCGCGCAGGTGCGGGCGGTGGACAAGGATCCGGTGGCGGTGGGAGTGGCGGCGGAAAACTGCGCCCTAAACCAGGTGGCGATCCCGGTCACCGGCGGAGATCTCCTGACGAACCTGGAAGAACCGGCCGATTTGATTATCGCCAATATCCTGGCGGAAGTGGTCGCCGAACTGATCCCGCAGGCGGTGACGAGACTAAAGCCCGGCGGAGCGGTGCTCGCCTCCGGGATTATTGACCAAAAAGCTACGCAGGTGCAGTCGGTCTTTACGGCCAACGGTTTTCAGATTGTCAATTCTTTGCAGAAGGAAGGCTGGGTCGCCTATTTGGCGGTCTGGAACGGGAAAAAAGATGCCGAGGTTTTTTATTGAACCTTCCGCCCTCCGCGCTGTAGGCGGGCGGACGCAAGTGACGATTGCCGGGGAGGACGCCCGCCATCTGGCCCGTGTTCTCCGGGCGCAACCCGGGGACCGCATTACGGCCACCGACGGGCGGGGGAACCTTTATGAAGTGGTGTTGACCATCGTGACGCCGGAAACGGTCCGGGGCGAAGTGCTTGCCGCCGGTCCCGACCGCGCCGAGCCCCCGCTCAAAATCACCCTTTTCCAAAGTATTCTCAAAGGGGAGAAGATGGACTGGGTCCTCCAGAAGGGAACCGAGGTGGGGATCACCGCTTTTGTCCCCTTTCTTTCGGCCCGGACCATTGCGCGGCCCGCGCCCAACCAGTATGCCAAGAAACAGGAACGCTGGCAGAGTATTGTAACGGCCGCGGCCAAGCAAAGCGGGCGTGGTTTGATCCCCCCGGTTCACCCGGTGACACCCTGGCCGGCCGTGCCGCCGATGTTAACCGATCAATTCACGTTGGTGGCTTGGGAGGGGGAGACCACCCGTTCCCTCCGGCAAGCCCTGTCCCAACGGGAACAACTGTCCGCCGTGCAGCTTGTTATTGGTCCGGAAGGCGGTTTTGCTTCGGAGGAGGTGTCCGCGTTGGTGCGTCAGGGGGCCCTCTCGGTCTCGCTGGGGCCGCGGATTTTACGGGCCGAGACCGCCGGACCCCTGGCCGCCGGGTTGCTGCTCTACCACTACGACGCGCTGGAACCGGCGCCTTCCACCTTTGCCAGCAACGGCAGGTAGCGGAGGACGGTTTTCTTCTTGCGGCCCGCCGCCGGAAGCCTATACACCAGTTCCGGCAGGTATAAAAGGCCCACATTAACCAGGCGGACCAGGACACGCGGGCGGAACTTGTCATAAAGGTCCAGCGCGCGCAGGCGGAAATCGGCCCAATCCCGCTGGTCTTCCTGATAATACTGGTAGAGGCAGGCGAGTTCCTCCTCGTAGCGGGTACGGGCGTCGTCGATCCAGCGCCGGTCTTTGGCGGCCACCAGTTGTTCCAGGTAGCGGTGGAGGAGGGAAAAAGCTTCTTCCAGGGAACAGGCAGGGGTTTCGACGGCCGTGGCGGGAACACCCGGGACGGCTTCCGCCTCGGTTAAGAAGCGGAGAAAATCCGGCGTGACCGCGCCGTTGGTCATGTCCAAACCCAGACTGACCAGTTCCTCGTGGAGCTCGTCGGTTTGGAAGGAGAGGGTGTAGTGGGCCAGCAAATAGGGACGGGTTTGGACCGTCGGGGCCGGCAGCGGAAACAAACTTTGCAGTTGGGGACAGAGCTCCCCGAGGGCGGCTTCCGCTTCGGCCGGGGTCCGCTCGTCCTTAAAAGACTGCAGGGTGAAGTTGCCCCGTTCTTTAAGGCCGTCGATGAACCAGTTCAGCCGGAAGCTTCCGGGGATGACCAGTTCGGCGCCGGGGTAACTTGCGCTGGCCTCCGCTCTGAAAACCAGGTTCAACGTCTGTTTCTCCAGCCGGGCCGGGGCAAAAAACATGGGCGGGATCTCCACGGTGACTTCCGCGATTAGCAAATCATCGTCGACTTGGCGGAAGTTGGCGCCGGAGACGCGCAAGGTCTCAATGACAAAGGCTTTGATCTCTTCCGGTGAGTGGGTGACCACCGGTCTCACCTCCGTTTCCGCTTTGCCCACATTTCATTTATCTTCACTTTACACATTTATCTTTACTCCGCCACTGCGCAGCCCTGGCCTTCCGCAGCCACCGTGAGCAGGTCGTCGATGCTTAAACGCCCCGGCTGGTTTAATCCGGCCAGGACTTCCTCGCCCAACCGTTCCAGGTTCCGGCTAAGCTCGCTTTCGTCCTCCGCCGTGACCAAGGCCCCCATGATGCGGGACTCAAAGGATTTCTCTCTGGTAAAGAAGTTGAGGGTCCTTTCCGTATTTCCGATTACCATCTCAAAGAGGCGGATCTTTTCCAGCAATAATTTGAACAGGTGTTCCTCGATGGTCCCCCGGGTAACCAGGTTGTAGATGTAGACCTCACGGGTCTGGCCCAACCGGTGAATACGGCCGATCCGTTGCTCCAAACGCATGGGGTTCCAAGGAAGATCGTAATTGATCATGGTCCGGCAAAATTGCAGGTTAACACCTTCACCCCCCGACTCGGTACAGATGAGGACCCGGTGCGCCGGATCCCGGCGGAACCGGCCGATCGTGAACTCCTTTTTGCTGGCCGACATCGATCCGTCGAAGGTCAGGGCCTGGATGCCGTCACGCTTCAGACGGGCGTGGATATAACGCTGGGTGGCTAGAAACTCGGTGAAGATAATCACCTTTTCTTCGCCGGTTTGCCGCAGGATCTCCTCCACCAGGTTCATCTTGGCGTTCTCCTTCAACTGCCCGCCCAGTTCCATCAGGGCGACGATTTTCGCCGCCTCCGCCACGCCGGCCTTTCGCGCCAGATTATACAGGGTGGTGACGGCCGCGAAGGAACTGGAACATACCTCCCGCTGGAGGGTGATCAGGGTCAACGGGTTGACGTTCGCCCGTTCACCCTTGCGGTATTCGGCTTTGACAAAAGCGGTCACCCTTTGGTATAATTCCTGTTCGGCCGGGGACGGGGTCAGCGGCATCGTAGCCACCTTCCGCGGGGGGAGTGTGATCTGGGGTCCCCGTTTGTTCCGGATCATCACCCGGCTGAGCAGGGAACGCAACTCTTCCGGATTTTTCGCCGTACGCTTGTCGGCGACAAAATTCCGTTTGAACTGACGGTAACTGCCCAGTTGTCCCGGGCGGAGCAGGGAGATGAGGTTGAAGAGCTCTTTCAGATCGTTCTGCAGGG
>JAAYMP010000244.1 GCA_012521315.1 Bacillota bacterium | reverse complement strand
AGAGTATAAAAGCGATTGCGATTTAAACTTGGCATTAAGCTAAAGTCATACGTATCTAATGTTTTTTGAATGGGAAATGTCGCTTGTTTGAGTCTACGTTGCCGCTGATTTTCTTCTCTTGCTTGTAATTCTGCCTCTAGTAATGCGAGTAGATATTCTTCATAGCTTAAATTCCGTTCTTCTGCTTCTCTTGTAAGGGAACGATATTGTTTTCCTATCTCGGGAATTCTCAATTGTTTAATCACGTGATCAAGAATGATTTCTGTTTTCATTTCGGTTGACCTCCCAGTAATTGTTCATATTGAGCGATATTCGACTTCTTTATTTTGTAATCTAATAGATTTGCTGGCGTTTTCTCTATGGATAGTTTCAGCGTGTTTAATTGATTATTCGTTAACTTTTGAATGATTTCATGAACCGTTTCATAACGATAAATCTGTGATTGTTCCGCTTCAAGTAACGCTTGAGTTAACTTTTCTAAGCCAACTTCGCGATGAAGAAGGAGTAGTCGAATAAATTTTCTATCTCCTATAGCACCTTCTTGTTCTCTCATTTTGCGATGAAAACGTTTGAACACTTCTGGGATTTCCGATGATTGAAAGGCATGTGCGTCCCTGATAGCACGTGGTTTTTTAAGTAATGCCTCAAGATAATGATCTAGAACGGTAATCATTTGATTTCGCTCATAGGAGCGGGCATGTTCTGCGATTACTTGGTTTTGAGCCACTACGATAATGCGATTAACAAATATTTTTACCCATACTGCTTGCCCAACGTAGCGGCAAGGAACTGAGTATTAAAGCAGACGAGGAATTTGTTAAAGCTAGACGTGAACAACTGGATAAAAGACAAAAAGAATTGCGTAAAGAAACTGGATTTATATTTAATAGAGAAGAATACATAGAATATTTAAGTCAAGACCTTTACGCATTATTGATGTAAATTGTTAATCTAATCCACTTATTCATTAAAACTGTTCTTTAGTTTTGATAATTCATCCAATCCTATATAATAAAACCCACCAATGTGTTGCCACAAACATACGACGCATTGTGAAGCGGTTGCTTGGTTAAAGTATCAGATTATATTGCGACGAGAATGGTGGCATTTACTGCAGGGGCACTATTCTAGAGTGGATAGTAATACTAAGAAAGGCTGTGTTAAAAGTCAAATGACTTTTAACACAGCCTCAAGTTGCCCTTCACATTATTCAAGCTCGATTAATAAATCACCTGTTGAAATTGCGTCGCCTGAAGCAACATAAATTTCTTTAACAATCCCGTCTTTCGGTGCTTGAACTGTTGTTTCAATTTTCATAGCCTCAGTAATTAATAAATGATCGCCACGTTTCACTGAGCTACCTTTTGATACTGCTACTTTTAAAACAGTACCTGGCATTGTTGCACCAATTTGATTTGGATTTGACGGATCTGCTTTCGGTGCTTTATTGCCTGTTACTTCTACCGTCATATCTTGAATGATAATTTCACGGGATTGACCGTTAATTTCAAAGTAAATTACACGTGTACCATCGTGTTGTGGTTCTCCGATTGATACTAGTT
>JAAYMP010000066.1 GCA_012521315.1 Bacillota bacterium | reverse complement strand
GGCTTACCTTTGGCGTGCCGGCCGGTGCACCCAACTGACCAGTGACCATTCCCTGGTGGCGGAGCTTATCCGGAGCGGCGGGATTACGGAGGAAGAGGCCAAAAACCACCCGCAACGGAATATCTTGACCCGCGCTCTGGGGACGGCCGGGCCAATTGAGCCGGAATACCGGGAGTTTGCGGTACAGGGTGGTGACCGCCTGCTCTTGTGCTCCGACGGGCTTACGGTGATGCTCTCCGACACCGAAATCTCTGCATATCTCGGCCGGGGTGATTCCCCGCAGGAGGTGGCCGACCGCCTGGTGGCCGCCGCCAATGCCCGGGGCGGGGTCGATAATATCTCGGCCATTGTCGCTTTTCTCTAAAGGTCGCCGGTTCAGGGCAGGAATTTAGGCTGTTTATGGAGAAATTCCTTGAGGGGGAAATCTGAGCCGCCACGCAGTTCACCCAGCTTGGCAGTGTTTCGCTTTGTTACATCCTTCCCATAACTGAAGCTGGTGCGGGTACTGCTCCGGATTTGACCGACCACTGATTACTGGGGGTTTTTTAGCCCATTGAGGTGAATAGATTGATCGGACGTCTACTGGGCAATCGATATAGAATTATGGAATTGATTGGCGAAGGGGGTATGGCCTTAGTATACAAGGCCGAATGTACCCTGCTCCAACGGGTAGTCGCCATCAAAATTCTGCGGGAACAGTTCTCGGCGGACCGGGAATTTGTCGAGCGGTTCCGCCGGGAAGCGCAGGCGGCGGCCAGTCTTTCCCATTCCAATGTGGTTAACATCTTCGATGTGGGCCAGGATGGCGACATCCACTATATCGTAATGGAATATATTGCCGGGCGTAATTTAAAGGAATTGATCCGGGAGGAAGCACCTTTCTCTTTGAACCGGGCCTTAAAGATTACGCTGCAAATCAGTGAGGCGCTACGCCATGCCCATGAGCACAACATTGTCCACCGGGACATCAAACCCCATAATATTTTGATTACCGAGGATGGTCTGGTCAAGGTCACCGACTTCGGGATTGCGCGGGCCGTAACGGCGAGCGGGGTTACGCAAACGGGAGTGATCATGGGTTCGGTGCAGTATTTCTCGCCCGAACAGGCGAAGGGACTTCCGGTTGGCCCCCAGTCGGACCTGTATTCATTGGGTTGCGTTCTTTACGAGATGCTCACCGGGGAAGTGCCCTTTACGGGGGAAAGCCCGATTGCGATTGCCCTTAAACACCTGCAGGAGGAGCCGCCTTTGCTTGACCGGCTGGCGGCCAAGTATCCGAAAAGCGTGGTTGATTTACTAAAACGCGCCCTGGCGAAAGATTTGGACCGGCGTTACCCCTCGGCGCTGGTTTTCAGCAAGGACCTGCAGGAGATCCTGGGTTTGAAGGCCGACGAGATGGATCTGGAAGACTACCCGACCCAGATCCTCGATTTTACGCTCGAGCACGAAGTGGCGGCCGAAGTGAACGAAGCGCCACGGGAGAAAAGAAGTTTCAAACAGTCTTTCCAAACCTTTGTTATTGTTCTTCTCTCGCTCCTGATTGCGCTGGGCCTGGCCGGGGTAGGCTATCTGTACCTGATTCCACCCCGGGCGGAAGTTACGGTCCCCAATTTTGTCGGTTTTGAGTTCAGCGAGGCGGAGCGGCTTGCCCGCGAGCATGGGTTAAGGTTAAATGTGGTTAAAAGAGAACCGGATGATACGGTACAACCGGACGGCGTGCTTTCGCAGGTGCCCAAGGCTGGGATGGTTGTCCGGCGCGGGCGTGTGGTTGATGTCGTCTTGAGTTCCGGGATCGAGACCGTTTTGGTTCCGGATTTGACCGGTAAAACTTTGACGGAAGCCGAGATTCTGCTGGACCAGGCCGGGCTGAAACGGGGCGATGTTTACGCCGAGAGTAACCGGAATGTTCCCAAAGACCGCATTGTCAGGCAGAAACCGGCCCCCAACACCAAGATCCAGAAAGGGGCGGCCGTTGACATTTACCGGAGTCTGGGGCCGGAGTACGTGGAGGTGCCGAATTTTATCGGGTCTTCCCTGGTTAAAGTCCAGTCGGAACTGGCCAGTTTGGGTCTGGTCTTTAATGATGCCGTGGTCTACAAGACCAGCCCTTACCCGCGTGGGAATATTCTGGACCAGAGCCCTTTGCCGGGCGAGGTTGTTCCTTTGAATACCGAGATGCGCTTTACGGTCAGTTCCGGTCCGGCCGGGTTTAATTCGGCGCCGGACGGGGAGGGGCCCGTCAACAATGAGTAGTTAGATTGGACCAAGCTAGGCTACAGGAGGAGTTTGTTTGCCGGTTGGGCGGATCAACAGAATAGTCGGGGGTTTTTATTACATCAGCACCGAAGATGGGCGCACAATTACGGCAGTACCCCGGGGCAAACTGCGGCGGAGCGACGGGATTGTCGTCGGCGACGTGGTCGATTACGAATTAACCGCTCCGGCCCAAGGGGTGATCGAGAACGTGCAGCCCCGCAGCAACCTCTTGAGACGCCCTGTGGTGGCGAACATTACCCAAGTAGCGGTGGTTTTTGCGCATAAAAATCCCGATTTCAACTATTTATTGATCGACCGGTTGCTCGTGATGCTGGCGGCTTTGCGCCTCCCGGCTTTGCTCCTTTTCAACAAAAGCGATCTGGTTGACACGAAGACCGCTTCAGAAAATGCCGAACCTTACCGAAGAATTGGATATAGAACCCTCTGTACCAGCACCAAAAGCGGGCTGGGGAAAGCAGAATTGTTGGTCGCCCTGCAAAAGGAGACGACCACTTTGGCGGGGCCGTCCGGCGTCGGCAAGTCGGCGTTGATTAATTTGATTGTTCCCAGCGTCCAGCAACAGACGGGCGCCGTCAGCGCCAAAATTGGGCGGGGGCGGCATACCACCCGGGAAGTAAGGCTCCTTGCCCTGCCGGAGGGGGAGGGTTTTTTGGTCGACACGCCCGGCTTTAGCCAGTTGGATCTGGATTTCATTTCCCCGGCGGAGCTGGCGGCTTGTTTTCCCGAGTTTGGACCGGCGGAACAGGAATGCCGGTTTCAGGGTTGTTTCCACGACCAGGAACCGGATTGCGGGGTGAAAGCAGCCGTCGCGGCGGGCCGGATCTACCCCTGGCGCTACGAAAATTACCTTACTTTTCTTGCGGAAGTAAAAAAATGGGAGGAACAGAAACGACTACAGCCCCGGCGGACACGGGACAAAGGAGTTGATTATGATCACCGGAATTGAAGTCGCACCATCAATCTTGAATGCCGATTTTGCAGAGCTCCGCGCGGAAGTGGCCAGAGTGGCGACGGCCGACTGGCTTCACCTTGATATTATGGATGGGCATTTTGTCCCTAATCTTTCTTTCGGGCCGGCGGTGGCCGAAGCCCTTCGTCCCCATACGAAACTTCCCTTCGAAGCCCATCTGATGGTGACCAACCCCGAGGTTTATATCGAACCCTTCAAAAAGGCGGGCGTCGCCCGGATGCTTGTTCATCCGGAGGGGACGCTTCACCTTCACCGTTTGGTGCAGCAGATCAAGGCGTCCGGTTTGGAAGCCGGGGTGGCTTTGAATCCAGCGACACCGCTTAGCATGATCGACCTGGTCTTGCCGGAACTGTCCATTGTCCTTATTATGACGGTCAACCCCGGGTTTGGCGGGCAATCTTTGATCCGGGGCGTTTTGCCCAAGATCAAGCAGCTCCGCCAAAGGCTGGACGCGGACGGCATTAACTGTCGGATTGGTGTGGATGGCGGGATTAACCAGACAACGGCCGCGGAAGTGGTGGCGGCCGGTGCTGATTTTATTGTGGCGGGGACCTATCTTTTCCGGAACCAGGAAAACCCCGCCAAGGTGATTGCTGCTTTGAAACAATTGGGTGCGGCTAAGATTGCTGACTAAGAAGAGGGGGGCAAAAGAGATGGCGTTCCAACACATTGATTCTTTTGTCCGGGCCGTGCATACCGTAATCGCCATGATGCTGGATCCCGACGTTAAAACCGGCAAACCTTTTTTTAACGAGAATCCCCTGACCAAATATGATCTGGCTGTCTTGGTCGGAGTCCTGGGTGATCTGCAAGGTCAAGTCATCTGTGGCATGGACAAAGAGACCGGTAAAAATATTATCGGCCGGATGTTGGGGGTGGAGAATCCGACCATTGACACGATGGGCAAGAGCGCCCTCTGCGAATTGAAGAATATTATTGTCGGGACCGCCAGTACCAACCTGTCGGAAGTCGGTTACCGCTGCAACATTACTCCCCCTTTGCTTTTGAGTGACGGCAAGGTACCCGATTTTCTCAGACATATCGATACCGCTTTGACGATCCCGATTACGACCGGTTCCGGTAAGATCGAACTTAACCTTTTTCTAAAGAAAGACGAACTTGCTTCTTAAGGTGTTTTTTTCAGAATAAGACAAATAATAGAGGCGGAAAAATTTCCACTGAGATATGGGGGAGCTTATTGTATCTCGGTGTTAAGGAGGGAAAGCCTGTGCATGACCAGACCATCCGCTTTGCGCCGAAGGATGAGGACCGGTTGGAG
>JAAYMP010000065.1 GCA_012521315.1 Bacillota bacterium | reverse complement strand
TTTATTCCTGATTTGGAAACGGTTAAAGCAAAAGGAAAGATTAGAACTGATGAAGGGGAGTAGTAGGTTGGATTGAGGGCGCAGAGAGCCGGTGGGTGGTGCAAACCGGACCCGGAATCGGACCGAACTCACCCCGGAAGTTCAGGAATGAAAATTCCTGACCTGTTCCAGGGTTAATGGACAAGAGGGCATTCCGGAGGAATGCCGAAACAGGGTGGTACCGCGACTGTTGTTCGCCTCTGGTCAGTAATTGACCAGGGGTCTAAATTTTAGTGGAGGGATCTTGATGACGACAAAATACGACCGCTACCAGCCGCGTAAAATTGAACCATTTTGGCGAGAAAAGTGGGAAGAATCGGGTCTGTACCGTTCGGTAATTAGGAAGGATAAGCCGAAATATTATGCTTTAACGATGCTCCCTTATCCCAGCGGCGATCTGCATATCGGCCACTGGTATGCCATGGTTCCTTCCGATGCCCAGGCCCGTTTTAAGCGGATGAACGGCTATAATGTCTTGTTTCCGATTGGCTTTGACGCCTTCGGTCTTCCGGCCGAAAATGCCGCCATTAAACGGAACGTCCACCCGCAAAAATGGACAATGAACAATATTGAACGGATGCGGGAACAACTAAAGTCGATGGGGGCCATCTTCGACTGGCAACGGGAAGTGATCACCTGTTTACCGGGTTACTATAAATGGAGCCAATGGCTTTTCCTGAAATTATATGAGCGGGGGCTGGCTTACAAAAAACTGGCTCCGGTTGACTTCTGCCCAACCTGTAATACAACTTTGGCCCGGGAACAAGTCTGGGGCGAAGATCGCCATTGCGAACGGTGCGAAACGCCGGTGGTGAAGAAAGAACTAAACCAGTGGTTCTTGAAGATTACCGACTATGCCGATGAATTACTGGACTTTTCCAAGATTGACTGGCCGGAACGGGTGGTCTCCATGCAAAAGAACTGGATCGGCAAGAGTGAGGGAGCCGAGGTCGATTTTGAACTGCCGAACCAAGAAAAGCTGACCGTCTTTACCACCCGCCCGGATACTTTATGGGGAGTGACCTTTATGGTCTTGGCCCCGGAACACCCCTTTGTGGATAAGCTCATCACCGAAGAGCATAAAGAAGAGGTCAAAGCTTACCAGTACGCGGCCAGCCGCCAAAGCGAAATCGAACGCCTGGCCGTGGATAAGGAAAAAACCGGCGTCTTCACTGGAAGTTATGCGATTAACCCGGTGAACGGCGAAAAAATCCCGATCTGGATTGCCGATTACGTGATGATGGGCTACGGGACGGGGGCCATCATGGCGGTTCCCGCCCATGACGACCGGGACTGGGCCTTTGCCCGTAAATACAATCTGCCAATCAAGCCCGTCATTGCGCCTGCCGCCGGGTTGTCCGAACCGCTAACCGCCCCGTATACCGAGATGGAGAACAGCAAAATGGTCAATTCCGGCCCCTTTACCGGTGTACCGGCGCGGGAAGGAAAAGAACGGGTCATTGCCTGGCTTGAAGAAAAAGGACTGGGCCGTAAAGCCGTTAACTATCGCCTGCGGGATTGGCTGATCAGCCGCCAGCGCTACTGGGGGACACCCATTCCCATTGTCTACTGCGATCATTGTGGCACCGTCCCGGTACCGGAGAAAGACCTGCCGGTCCTCTTGCCAGAAGATGCCGAGTTCTTACCAACGGGCGAATCACCCCTGAAACACCATACGGGTTTCCTGCATACCGAATGTCCCCATTGCGGCGGTCCGGCGCGCCGGGAAACGGACACGATGGATACCTTCATCTGTTCCTCCTGGTACCAATATGGTTATCTAAGCCCCTATAACGAAGGGCCCATTCCTTTCGACCGTGAGGAGGCGGCCTATTGGCTCCCGGTTGACCTGTATACCGGAGGGGTCGAGCATGCTTGTATGCATCTGATCTACACCCGTTTCTTTACCAAAGCCATGCGCGACCTTGGACTGGTCAACTTCGACGAACCGATGCTCGTTTTAAGGAACCAAGGGATTATCCTCGGTGAAGACAGTGAGAAAATGAGCAAGTCCCGGGGGAACGTGGTTGCCCCCGATGATCTGGTCAACACTTACGGTACGGATACGGTCCGGGTCTACCTCATGTTCGGGTGGCGCTGGGAAATAGGCGGTCCCTGGGACAGCAAAGGCATTGAGGGAAGCTACCGCTTCTTGAACCGGGTTTGGGAACTGTTGTTATTCCCGGCGGAAGAGAAGGTTGAGCCAAACCAGGAAATGATTGAGGCTTTACAAAGGAAACTGCACCAGACGATCAAACGGGCAACGGTGGATCTGAAAGACTTTGCCTTTAACACCTACATTGCTTCCTTAATGGAGTTTTCCAACCTCCTTTCAAAGGTCAAACCGGCGCTGTGGGGATCGGAAAGTTGGCGCGAAGCAGCGAAAACCTTTATCCTGCTCTTGGCCCCGGCCGCACCTCATTTGGCAGAGGAACTCTGGTCGCGGTTGGGCGGCGACTATTCGGTGCACGACCAACCATGGCCCCAGTGGGATGAAGCCTTGGCATTGGAAAAACAGGTGGAAATCGTCATCCAGATTAACGGGAAAATTAAAGAGCGTTTGGTCATTGCCGTCGATACCCCGGAAGAAGAGGTGAAAGAGAAAGCTTTGGCCTTGGCGGGAATTCAGGCGGCCCTCAATGGCAAAACGCCGCGGAAGACCATTTACGTCCCGGGACGTCTTTTAAACATCGTCGTTTGAACCGAAGAGCATAGGAGGCATCATCAAAAAGCGTAGGCGTAATCCAAAGAGCATAGGCGCGATCGCCTATGCTCTTTCCAAACTCCCTTGATTTTTCTTCGTATAAAGGCCGATCTGAACGGGGATTTTATCAGTGAATACACCTTATAGCTGCGGTTTTATTGGAGGAAGATATGATGCCACCCCGTTATCGACGCCCTTTAGGCCTTGGTTTTGCTCTAATCTTTGGAATTGGTCTCCTGCTGATTTTACCCCAAGCGATCAAGGTCCAACTTTTCCCCAGCAAACTACGGATTGTCCCTGGACAAAACTTCCAATTATCTTTACGCAAACCCTTCAGTATTTATTTGGAAGCCAACCGCCTTGACGGGATTATTGGTGCCAACGGCCGCACGGAACTGGCGAAAGGACAAAGTGGAACCTGTTCCCAAGTGATGGTCCGACCGGAACGGGAAGGCACCGGCACGCTGGAGTTTCGCGTGTTCGGCATTCCGATCCGCCGGGTCAACCTGGTCGTGGAAAAAATGCCGGAAGTGATCCCGGGAGGACATGCCATCGGGGTTTTGGTTGCCAAGGAAGGCGTCATTGTCACTGGACATCTTCCGGTCCGCGACGACACGGGAAAGGAGTTTTATCCGGCCGCGGAAGCCGGCGTTAAGGTCGGGGATCTGCTGGTCGCCATTAACGGGCAGGATATCCAACGCCTCCACCAAGTGGACCATCTTATCCAGCAAGAAGCGGCGAAGGGTTTGCCGCTGAGATTGACGATCCTCCGGGGAGGGCAGTCCCTCCAGCTCTTCATTGAACCGGTCCGGCGAACCAACCGGCAAGACGGAACCGCCCGTTATTACCTTGGCCTGTACGTGGAAGACCCGGCGGCCGGAGTCGGCACCTTAACCTACTACAACCCGAAAACCAATTATTACGGCGCTTTGGGCCACAAGATTGTCGGTTTTAGCAACCAGGAACTGCCTTTAGCCCACGGGAAAATCGTGGCGGCCCGCATTACCGGAATTAACCAGGGCAACCGCGGCGAACCCGGCGAAAAGATCGGCGTTTTCTCCGGAAATAGCGACATCATTGGCGATATTGTCGGAAATACTTCCATCGGGATCTTTGGGACCCTTCGGCAGGGACTGGTTAACCCCTGGTATCCCCGGCCCATCCCCGTTTCCACCATCTCGCAGGTACAGCCTGGGCCGGCGGAGATGCTGACCGTGATCAAGGGGAACGAGATTCGCCGCTTTACCATTGAAATCCAGAAAGTATACCACCAAACCAGTCTCCGGGATAAAGGGATGGTGATCAGAGTAACCGATCCCGAGCTCCTCAGCCGCACCGGCGGGATCATCCAGGGTATGAGCGGTAGCCCAATCATCCAAAACGGCCGCCTGGTAGGGGCCATTACCCATGTCTTTGTCAATGATCCAACCCGTGGCTACGGCGTCTTTGCCGAATGGATGCTGCAAATGGAGGAAAGTCTTGTGGAAAATTTTCCCCCAGTGCGCGATTTGGCTTCTTGAAAAAAGAGATTTTTGGAGGAATTGCCTTTTATTTAACGAATTTTATAAGCAAAGAGTAACGAACGGAGGCGGGCTTATTTTGAGTGTATCAGGGAAGATAAAAATAGGTATTGCCGAAGATAATCAGGAGTTTTGTCAAGTTTTACGCGATTATCTTGAATCCTATCCTGATCTCGCCGTTACTGCCGTTGCCAATGACGGGTTGGAAGCCTTGGAAATCATAAGAACCAGTCTATTGGATCTTTTAATTCTCGATATGATTATGCCAAAACTAGACGGAATTGCCGTACTTGAACGGGTTAAAAAGATGAATAATAGACCCAAGATCATTATCCTCTCCGCCTTTGGCCACGAGGAGATCACCCGCAAAGCAGTAGAGCTGGGCGCCGACTATTTTATCGTTAAACCTTTCGACCTGCAGATCCTTGTCCAACGGATCCGGGAGGTCTGCGGAACCCAGCCGCAGTCTGATTATAACTACGTTTCTCCCATGGTCAGACAAGAGGCCCAAACGGAGCGGGAAGTCACCGAAATTCTCCAAAAGCTCAAGATTCCACCCCATTTTAAAGGCTATACCTATTTGCGGAAGGCGATCCTGCTTTGCGTGAAAGAACCGGCCTTGATCAATGAAGTGACCAAAAAACTATATCCGCGGATTGCCGAAGAGTACAATTCCACGCCAAACCGGGTGGAACGATCGATGCGGTTTGCCATCGAAACGGCCTGGAGTAAAGGGGAGATCGAATACCTTCATGAACTGATGGGCCCCATTGTCGACGAGAAAAAAGGCAAACCGACCAATGTCAGTTTTATTGCGAAAATATCCGACAAGATTCGTCTAAATCATAAACTGCGAGGCTAAATACAAATTGGAGATTCGGGGAACAGCACGAAAAAACAGCCGAACCAAAGACTTGGTCAAGAAACTCAAACCAGGCGAGATTGCCGTGATCAATCATCCCGATCTGGACCAGGTGGCGGCCGAATCTCTAATCAAAGCCAATGTCAAAATGGTCATTAATGCCAGTCCCTCCATTACGGGACGGTACCCTAATCTGGGGCCGCGGCTGTTGGTAGAAGCGGGAATCCCCATTCTGGATGCGGTCGGCCTTGACTTTTTTAATGCCCTCCCCGAAAGTGCCGAGATAGAGGTCAAAACGGGCCGGGTTTACCGGCAGGCACAATTCTTGGGGGAGGGTGTTCTTCTTACTCCGGAGCTGATCCAGGCCGCCACCGAAGATGCCAAAAAAAATCTCAATCACGAACTGGACAAATTTATCCAAAATACATTGGAATATGCCTTAGTGGAGAAGGATCTGCTCCTCGGGGATTTAAAACTGCCTTCGCTCCGGACCAGCCTCTACAAAAAACAGGTTTTGGTCGTGGTGCGGGGCCAGAACTACCGGGAAGATCTAAAGACAATTTTATCCTATGTCCGCGAGGTAAAGCCGGTTTTGATCGGCGTGGACGGCGGGGCCGACGCTTTACTGGAGTTTGGTCTGAAGCCGCACCTCGTCATCGGAGATATGGATAGTGTTTCGGACCAGGCTTTAGGTTCCGGCGCCGAACTGGTGGTCCACGCCTATCCCGACGGTAGAGCGCCCGGCCTGAACCGCATTCGCCAACTGGATTTGGAGGCAGTAACTTTTCCGGCCCCAGGAACCAGTGAGGATTTGGCGCTGATTTTAGCCTATGAAAAGGGCGCCGATCTAATCGTCGCGGTGGGGACCCATTCCAACATGATTGATTTTCTGGAAAAAGGCCGCCCCGGAATGGCCAGCACATTTCTGGTCAGACTAAAAGTAGGTTCCATTCTGGTTGATGCCAGGGGCGTCAGTAAATTATACCATAGCAGGATTAAAGGCGGGCAGATCTTCATGATCTGCTTGGCTGCTTTTATCCCCTTGGTTCTGGTTTTATCCTTAAATAAGTTTTTCTGGGACTGGCTGCGGCTCCTCTGGCTAAAACTCCGCCTGTTATTGCAGATTTAGGAGCGGGTCATCATGCCACTGGACTTCAGGTATTATATCGCTTCTTTGGCCGCGATCTTTCTCGCCCTCGGCATCGGGATCGTCATCGGCGGCGCCCTAATCGATGACGATGCCATGGGAAGAAGGCAAGAGCAGCTGATCGTTAATTTGGAACGGGAATTCAACCAATTAAGAGCGGAAAAAAAGGCGCTACAGGCCGGATTGGCCGACCGCGAGGTTGAACTGGAAGTCCTCCGGCAATTCAATCGGGAGGTTCTGCCCCTCATGGTCAACGGTCTACTGGCCAACCGTACAATTGGCATCGTCAAAACCAACCATACCGTACCAAATACTTTGAAAGAAGACCTCATTAGCGTATTGGAGTTGGCGGGAGCACAGGTCCGCCGGCATATTGATGTTACCCTCTGGCCTCCTTCGTCCAGCACCCACCAGGCGTTGGCTGCCCATTTGGGGTTACGGGAAGATGATTCCTGGTTTAACCAGGTCTTGAGCGCTTTTGCCGCGGCGGTTGTTTCAGGCCAGGAAAGTGCCGTCTTAGCCTCACTGCAAGCGAACAATTTGATCCAAGTGAACCAAATGGCGACCGGCCCCGTGGACACCCTTATTTTGCTCGGTGGCAGCTACGAAGAGAAACTTGATCGGGTCGAACAGCTCGATCTAGTCCTGGCCAAAGCGGCAAAGGACCATGGGGCAACCGTAGTCGGCGTTGAACCTCTGGCGGCACTAAAGTCATATATTCCCCGCTATAAAAGTGCGGGGCTCGCCACGATTGACAATATCGACACCCTTCCGGGACAAGTTGCTCTGATCCTAGCCCTTGCCGCCGGTGAAAACGGCCACTTCGGGGTGAAAAATACCGCCGGGAGTTTGATCCCGAAAAAAATTTCCGACCCATATAGCCTGGAACAGGGAAGGTAGGTGAATAGTCGTGGTGGAATATACGGCCACCGTCCTGATTCCAGCTTTCAATGAGGAAGCAAAGATTGGCCAGACAGTTCAAGCCAGCCAAAGGATCCCGGGCGTCACCCAGATCATTGTGGTTGATGACGGTTCAACGGACCAAACGGGCCGTGAAGCGGAAAAAGCCGGCGCGACCGTAATCAGATCCGGGAAAAACAGGGGCAAAGGGGGCGCGTTAAACCTGGGCCTGAAAGCGGCCAGCGGGGATTATTTGCTGTTATTGGATGCCGATCTCGGCGCGACCGCCCAGGAAGGGAGGAAACTCCTGGCAATGGTCGCCCAAGGAAAAGCCGATCTGGCCATCGGCCGTTTACCCACCGGACCAAAAAAAAGTGGTTTCGGCTTTGTCCTCTCTTTTGCCCGTAAAATCGTCCGCCGGTTTACCGGTTTATCCCTTTCCGCTCCGCTCTCCGGACAACGGGCTTTAAACCAAAAGGCCCTTAAGGCTTTGGGCGGGAGATTCGCGGAAGGTTTTGGCGTAGAAGTAGCGATGATCATCGATCTGGCCCGGCAGGGCTTAGTGATCAAGGAAGTGCCGGTGGCGATGTCCCACCGGAAAACACGACGGAATTTAGCGGGTTTTCTCCACCGGGGTCGACAGTTTCTCCATATTTGCCTGGCGGTTGGAGAGCGGCTTTTTCAGTACTAGTTTGTTTGCACTTTTCTAGTTTGTTTTTACTTTTTTGCAAGAAAGCCCCCTGTAATCTTAATTGCCCGGCACAACCCAATAAATCCCACAACACGTCAGGTGAAGGCGATGCGACTAATCTTCCCAATGATCCTTGGCTTTCTTACCGTAAAAGTCAGTCTGCCCATGCTTGCCAAACTCCTCTGCAAACAAGGGATTATGAAGGAAAACTACCGGCGCGAGCCCATTCCGGCCGCGGTGGGTTTGGTCTTTCCTTTAACCCTGCCCCTGCTTTTCCTGGTCCAACTCGGATTGGAACTTTTTACTCGCCCTGCTCCGGCTATCGACCGGGGAGCTTTTTTTGCTTTTCTCTTTTTGACCACCGGCTTTGGCCTTCTTGGCCTGGCGGATGACCTTTTGAAAAGCGACGCCGCCAAGGGTTTCCGTCAACATCTGCGGGCTCTATACGAGGGGGAGCTTACCTCCGGCGGTTTAAAAGCCGTTTTTGGTTTTGGCTTTAGCCTTGTTTTTGGGATCGGCGTCTGGTTGACCACCGGTGGGAGCTGGTTGATCGTTTTCCCTTCCGTGTTGTTGGCGGCGCTGGCGCCCAATATCGTCAACCTTTTTGACTTGCGGCCAGGACGGGCCGGTAAAGTTTTTCTGGCCGCGCTGGTCCTTTTAATGGTAAAATCTTATTTGAACAAAGGACTTAATCCCACTTTATTTTTGGGCGCGCCGGTCCTGGGCGGGGTAGCAGCCTATTTGCCCCACGACCTAAAAGGCCGGGCGATGCTTGGTGATACGGGAGCCAATTTTTTGGGGGGGACCCTGGGCGGCCTGGTGGTTTTGGACGGCGACCCCGTTTTTACCGGTTTAACCCTTGTGTTTTTTATCTTTCTACAATTGTTGGCGGAGAAGGTTTCCTTCACTAAGATAATTGAGAAAAATTCAATTTTAAAATTTTTGGATGAGATGGGGCGGGATTGAATGCGTTTTGGAGTGCATGTTTCGATCGGCAAAGGGCTGGCGGCGGCGGTACAGGAAGCTAAAGATTTAGACTGTGAAGCTTTTCAAATCTTCAGCGGCAATCCCCGCGGGTGGCAAAAAAAACCCCTGGTCGCGCAGGACGTGGCGGCTTTTCGCCAAAGGGTGCAAGAATCCGGCTTAGGACCCGTGGTCGTTCATCTGTCATATTTACCCAACCCGGCGGCGGAAGATAATGACCTTTACATAAAGTCAATCGGTGCCATTGCCGAGGAATACCAACGGGCGGTGACCATTGATGCCGACTATTTTGTGGTTCACCCGGGGAAAGCCGGTAAGCAAAGCAAGGAGGATGCCTTGGACAAAGTAGTGCGGGGCGTGGAAAAGGTTCTCGCTCTCGTACCGGGGCGAACCCGTTTTCTCCTGGAGAACCAAGCGGGGGCCGGAACCGAAATCGGCGGTGACCTTTTGCAACTGACCGCCATCTTAAAAGCGATCAACTTGCCGCACCGCACCGGTCTTTGTCTTGATACGTGTCATGCCTTTGCCGCCGGTTACAACCTGCGTACCAAGGAGGGGATCGACCGTTTACTGGCGGAGGTGGAAACCGCCGTCGGCCTGGAAACGCTTCATCTTCTCCACCTCAACGACGCCTTGGGCGAGCCGGGATCCCACTTGGACCGGCATACACACATCGGAGAAGGCCGCATCGGCTTGGAAGGTTTTGGTCTTTTCCTGACCGAACCGCGACTGTCTGGGCTAACCGGCATCTTAGAGACCCCACAGACGAAACCGGAGGATGATCTCAAAAATTTAGCGGTTGTCCGTCGTTTGGCCGCAGGGGGTGCAGGATGAACCCGGAATTTGCGCCCCATCTCGCCCTCGGTGAGAACGGGCTTTTTGCCGCCCAGTGGCCCGCCTTTGAATACCGCCCGGCCCAACAAGAGATGTCCGCCTTGGTCTGGACCATTTGCCGTCAGGGCGGTTATGCTTTAATTGAAGCCGGCACCGGGACCGGCAAGTCCTTGGCCTACCTTTACCCGATTTATCTTACTTTCCAGGAGAACAAAAACACCAAGGGCCCGGTGATCATCTCCACCCATACGATCAACCTCCAACAGCAACTGATCGAAAAAGAGATCCCTTTTTTAAGCAAAACACTAGGCTTTCCATTACAGGCCGCCGTCCTCCTGGGCCGGAGCAATTATTTATGTTGGCGGAAATTACAGTACTATCACCAAAACCCCGACCTGCTCCCGGATGAATTAAAAAACCGGTTTGCACGAGTCTACCGTTCAGCTGCTCATGGGATCGGCTGTCTCGAACAGCTTGGTTACACTTTAAGTCCGGATTTGAAAGGGAAAATAACATCGGAGTCGGCCACCTGTCTAAGAAAACATTGCCCATTCCAGGAACAGTGTTTTTGGCTGGCGGCACGAAAAAAAGCCTTCTCCGCCCAGATTGTCATCGTCAACCACCATTTATTCTTCACCGACCTCGCGCTGCGCCAAGCCGGGGATTTTTCCGCCGACGGCTTGGTTTTACCCCCTTACCAGTTGGTGATCTTTGATGAAGCGCACCATTTGCCGGAGGTGGCCGCCGAGCACCTGGGGGCCCGCCTCGACCAGAATGAGATCAACCATTTTTGCCACCGCTTACTGCACAGGGAGGGAAAATGGGGGTACGGATGGCTTCCTTCCTTACGGCAAAGGCTCACGGGGAAAATTCTGGATTTGGCGAAACTACAACGCTTAATTGGGGTCTTGGAGCATGAATTACTTCCCGGCCTGCTCAATCTGGAAAATGATTTGAACACTTTCTTCACGGCTTTAGGGCAGGTCATCGACTTGACCTCCACATTTTCCCCGGAAGAAGAGAACAAAAAACGCTTCACCGCCAATTTACTGTTCGAACCGGCTTTACAAGCCCTAGTCGCCCAACTTCAGGAGAAGCTTGACCAGTGGACCGGACACCTGTCCCGTTTGGTCGATGAGTTGGCCGAGGAAGAAGACTTTCGGGAGGACTTTTACTTTTTGGCGGAAACGGGTCTGTTTTTTACGAAAATAGCGGCCCTGCTGCCCCGGCTTCTCGATGGCAGTGACGAGCATTATGTTTCTTGGTTGAACCTCCGCGCTGACCGTGGCGGGGAAAACGGCTGTTACACCTTAAACCGGGTGCCATTAAATTTGGGAACCCTCCTGTACCAGCAGCTCTTTTCCCAAGTGGAAGGAGCGGTCCTCACCTCCGCCACTTTAACGGTGGAGGGCGACTTCGGTTACATTAAAGAACAACTCGGTATGGATTTATTATCCGAAGCCCGCTGCCACGAAGCCGCTTACGACTCCCCATTTGACTATGAAAACAATGTCCTGGTCCTGACGGGTGAAGATCTCCCCAGTCCCGACGATCCAGAGTACCTGCCAGCCATCACGGAGCTCCTGCCTTTGATCATTCAAGCGGCCGGTGGCCGGAGCCTTCTGTTGTTTACCAACCGGCGGCAAATGGACTTGGTTTATACCGCAATTATGCCCGCTTTAACCCGTGCCGGGTTTCACCTTCTCCGTCAGGGCGAAGAACCCCGCCATCGCTTGTTAAGGAAATTTCAGACCACTGACCAAGCCGTCTTGATGGGCATGGACAGCTTCTGGGAAGGGGTGGATATCCCGGGTCCGCAGTTGTCAAACGTGGTTATTATGCGGTTACCCTTCCGGGTGCCCACCGAACCGCTTTTTGAAGCCAAGTGGGAGGCATTGGCCAGGGAAGGGAGGGACCCCTTTTTGCGTTTAAGCCTCCCGGAAGCGGTAATCAAATTTAAACAAGGCTTCGGCCGTTTAATCCGGTCCCAAAACGACCGGGGCGTAGTGGTGGTCCTCGACCAAAGAATCATTACCAAACGGTACGGCCAAGTTTTTCTCGGTTCGCTTCCGGGCGGGAAAATCGTGAGCGCCCCGCGGATGGAACTGCCACAGTTGATCGAAAAGTGGCTGGCAAAATCAGGTTAAGACCGAGATAAACTTTAAGTGAGGCAAAGAAAGGAAGCAAACGCTTCCTTTTATAATTTCCGGGCGAAAGTGGCAATAAGTTAAAACTTTCAATTGTCTATTATAATTCATTATGTGTTTTATTTGAGTAAATTACCGTAATCTTGTCGAAATGAAGTTTATAAGTTAAAATTTGGGTAGGTTTTCCAATAATATTATATAATGATACTACAAAAGACTCATCGAAGGACTAAGGTTAAAACGAGTAGTTGTAGACATACAAATGATACAATTTTAGGAAATTATTAATAATACTTATAAGTCTCGTATTGGATGGATGCATTTCCAAAAAAGAAATCGATTTATTTACAATAGAACAAAGGCTTTTTGAAGGTATAGATAGAGTAATAATATTTCATACTCCTAGGAATATATATTTGGATAAACAACAAATTGAGAATCTTTATTGATATCATAAATATGGTGATTAGTGGCAACTATTAAATGAAAGATAACCTGATTAACAATTTCAGATTTTAACCCAACTAACCTCTTATAACACATTTCCGAAGGCATGTATAATCCGATATAGGGTTATGCTACTTTAACGCTTGGTGGTATGACAGTGAATTAGGGCGGTTCATAAGTGAGGATCCGGCGGCGGATCCCAATAATCCGAATTTGTATACTTATTGTCAGAATAATCCGCTGAGATTTGTTGATCCGACTGGTTTGTATGGTTGGCAATATCATGTACAACTATTTAGTAGTGCCTCAGAAAATAATACTCTTATGAATGGAACAGGGTTTACGTTTACTGAAGCCGATTTCGAAACAATGGGTTATGCTCAATGGGCTATCGACTTTATAACAAATGCTGTTTTATCTCCGAAATATCATTTTCGCTCAAATCATGCTTATGGTTTGTTTCAAAACTATGATGCAAGAATTCAGAATGCTTCAGAACATATGAAGAACGCACTTTTATTTATCAGTATTGGTCAAAGAAATCTGGCAATGACCCATCTAGGTTTTGGGGGTCATATGCTTCAAGATATGTTTGCACATGGAGACATATGGTTGGTAAGACATCAGATAGGAAAGCCCGAGTGGATTGATAATGCGATGGATCCAGAGAGATACCCTGATAAAGCGACTCGAATGAAAGATATTTTTCCTATTTTAGCAAAAAGTGATAATAGATTTGGTGTAGAGATGGCTGAAAAGTTAACATTGTTTTATTTAGGAGCATTCCTGTATTGAAATCAAATGAACTTTGAAAAGACGAGTACCTCCTGTTAGAATACTGGGTGTAAGCAAGTTACCCCTAACAAAATAAGACTAACAGAGGAGGTACTCAATATGA
>JAAYMP010000064.1 GCA_012521315.1 Bacillota bacterium | reverse complement strand
TTTCCAGCCGTCGTCAAGCAGATAATACCCGACGTGGGTCTTGACCGTATCTTCCGCCGCTTGCTTGGCGGCGGCCCGGGCCAACGCCAGCACCTTTTCGGCGATCTTTTCTTCCGGCAGCCGCCATTCGCGGCCAAACATCTCAACCTCGCGCCGGACCAGGTCACGGCTGTCATAATCCATCTCCGGGTAGATCCGGGCCGGATCCTGCCGCAGGATCTGCTCGACCAGACTTAATTCTTCAAAATGCTCCTCCCACAGGGTCAAATTGGCCGCCTGCAGGCCGCGGAAGTAGTTGCCGGCCAGGGTCCGGTGGAAGGCTTGACTGTTATGCTCCCTTTCTTTCAGATCGGAAAGGACATGGTTTTCCGCCTTGACGCGGGCGTCAAGCCAGTAGAGCAAGGGTTTCAGGTCGGCGGAGCGGCGGAATTCTTTTTCCAGAAAAAGCAGCACCGCCGGGTTGGAGAGGTCCATATGTTTTTCCAACCGCAAAATGGCCTTGTTGAGCTGCAGGGTTCCCTCTTGCAAAAACGGGGCGACTTTTTCGAACCAGATCTGCTCCTGTTTGGGCGGCACTTGCTGTTGCCTGACCACTTCAAAAAGCTCGTGGAGTTGGCGGAAGATCACAAACCGCAGCATGATGGGGATCGCCCACAACTCGCCGATGGTCAGGGGTTGGACTTGTTGGTAAGCCCAGATGAAACTGACCAACACTTCCGGGTCGGAGTTGCCTCCGGTGACCTTCAGGACCTCATAAAGAATGGCGTAAATACGGTGAAACCCTTTCATCGGGCCCGAAGTGAGGACCGGTAAACGCCGGAAATGGCGGGCCGATAAGTTTTGCCGGATGTATTTGTACTGTTCGACCAAAAGATAGTGGTTATCCAGCAACCATTCGGCCGCGAGGGGAAGGATGGCCTCCTCTTCAGCCTGGGCCAGATAATCATGGTACACCGCATTCAAGTAGCGCAGATCTTGCTTTATTTGACGCTTCAGGAGGATGCGGCGGGAAAAGGTAATGCGCTTTTGTTCCCTTGCTAAATGGCGTGCATATTCCAAGAGTTCATCTAACTGGAGAGTGGTTGGCGAAGTCAGCAAACACACCATCCCTTTCTTCAGTTATTCTTTTCCTTAATCGCGTTTAATAATCAGGTGCAGGGGCTCGATAAAGCGAAAGGACAGAGCCTTCTTTTTTCCGTTCAAGCCAAAGCCTTTGGTGCTGGGAAGCAAGCAGGTAATTACGTGTGAGCTGATCATGATTGCCGGGCGAAAGCCGGCAGGGAGCCGGCCGCGACAGGAAAAGGTAAGAAACGTGGCCTTTTTCGGCTGGTGGAAAATTGTTGACAAAGATAGTATTATTTGTATTAATTTGCGATTATCCCCACATTATTAATAACGGTCAGTAGTCGCGAAATGTTTAGACCAGCTTTAAAAAAACAGAACGGGACGAGTGCAAATTGGAATCCTCAGCCAAGATTTTGAAAAATAAAATGGATAATTGGCAGGTTGAGAAGTCTTGACGAAGCTGGTTATCCGTGCTATATTAATAAAGCATGTGTCTTAGGCCTTTAAAATACAGCAATAAATGACAAAAATAATTCTGGACAAAAAGACGTATGATATGATATATTATAAAGGTATGATATATTATAAAAGTGTCCCAACGAGACACCAACACCTGAACCCTGAAAACTAAACAGCCAGACAGGTAAGGGCCTGCCAACCGGGACCGGTTGGCAGGAAACGTGCGGGCTTGTTGCTTTAAAAGAAGTAATAAGTCCGGAAACGTCAAGAGAAAAAGATGAGCTAAAATCAGCTCTTCAAGATTTTACGGAGAGTTTGATCCTGGCTCAGGACGAACGCTGGCGG
>JAAYMP010000063.1 GCA_012521315.1 Bacillota bacterium | reverse complement strand
GGGGGGTATGAAGCCCCGGGACTGTCCCCGTCCCTGTCAACAACAGTGTTATTTTCTCCGCGACCGGAAAAATATAGATTTTCCGGTCATGGTGGATGAGTTTTGCCGGCTGCATTTACTGAACAGCAGGTATCTTTCGTTACTGCGCGAACTCGAAACTTTACGCGAAAAACGCCTTAGCCTCCGCTTGGAACTGCGCCACCAAGACCCGGAAGTGGCGGCCAAGGTGATCCGCCTCTTTCAGCAGGGTTTGGCAGGCAGGGGAGGGGAGGCCGACCAGGCTGCTCTGGAGGCGCTGCTCGACCAAAAACTGACTCGCGGCCATTTTTACCGCGGAGTTGAATAATAATGATTTACACATCATCTGAACTGTGATAAAATTTGTTCTGGAGTTTTCTCGCAAATTGTTAAGGCCACCCCTTTCTGGGATTACCGTTACCTCCGGCGGGATTCTCGGATTGGCGGGCTAAGCGATTAAGGAGGTGAAAAAAGTGCTGACGGCGGAGAAAAAAGCGGAAATTATTGCCAAGTATCGCCTGCATGAAGAAGATACCGGTTCTCCCGAAGTTCAAATTGCGATTCTTACGGAAAGAATAAACTACCTTACCGAGCACTTAAAGGTCCACAAGAAGGACCACCACTCGCGGCGTGGTTTATTGAAGATGGTCGGTCAGCGCAGGGGTCTCTTGAACTACCTTTACAAGACCGACATCCAACGGTACCGTTCAATCGTTGAACGTCTTGGGTTGCGCAAATAGAGAAAAGGAAGCGGGGGCTCCCCGCTTTTCTTTCTGTATTTGGTAATAATAAAAATGTTTACCCGGTTTCCGAAGGCAGGCTTTGGAGAAGGGTAGAAAGGAGGATTATTTGTTGAAGAAATACCAAACTGACCTAGCCGGTCGGCCTTTGATCGTTGAAATTGACAAGGTGGCAAAGCAAGCCAATGGTGCCGCTCTGGTCAGATATGGGGACACGGTTGTTTTGGTGACGGCCGTGGTCTCTCCCGAACCCCGGGAGGGAATCGACTTCTTCCCGTTGCTGGTGGACTATGAAGAAAGGCTTTATGCGGTAGGGAAGATCCCCGGGAGTTTCCTCCGGCGGGAAGGACGGCCCACCGAAAACGCCATCTTGGCCGCCCGGACAATCGACCGGCCGATTCGACCTTTATTTCCGAAAGGGTTCCGCAATGACGTCCAGGTGGTTGCCACCGTCTTGTCGGTCGATCCGGACAATCCGGCCGATACCACCGCGATGATTGGCGCGTCCATCGCCCTTTCCATTTCGGAGATTCCTTTCCAAGGCCCGATCGCCGGTTTACACGTGGGACGGGTGGATGGCCAGTTAATCATCAATCCCACGGCGGAACAAGCCGAAAAGAGTGACCTTGATCTCATCGTCGCGGGGACAAAAGATGCGATCATGATGGTGGAAGCCGGCGCGAAGGAGGTTCCGGAAGAAGACATCCTTGAAGCCATTCTTTTTGGCCATGAAGAGGTCAAAAAACTCGTCGCTTTTCAGGAACAGCTCAAAGCAGAGATCGGCAAACCGCCAATGGAGGTAGTGAGCGAAGAACCGGATCCAGAGATCTATGCGGCGGTGAAAGACTACTGCGCGACCAAAATCCCGGAGGCTTTACGCACCGGTGAAAAGCAAAAAAGAGAGGCGCAGGTGGACCAGTTAAAGGAAGAAGTCCATCAGCATTTTGCGGAGGAACTAGGGGAAGAAACCTATGCCGAAAAAGCCGGCATGATCAGTGAAGTCTACGATACTCTGGTCAAAGAAGAAGTGCGCCGGATGATCGTGGAGGAAGGGGTCCGGGTGGACGGCCGGGCTTTGGATGAGATTCGCCCCATCACCTGCGAAGTAGGTATCCTCCCGCGAACGCATGGTTCCGGCCTCTTTACGCGTGGACAAACTCAGGTTCTTTCCGTGGTTACTCTGGGGCGGATCAGCGAAGAGCAGATTCTGGATGGTTTGGATGATGCAGAGTCCAAACGCTACATACACCACTATAACTTCCCGCCTTACAGTGTCGGCGAGGTAAAGCCGGTCCGGGGTCCTGGCCGCCGCGAGATTGGCCACGGCGCGTTGGCCGAACGGGCGCTGGCGCCGATGATCCCTTCGGATGAAGAGTTTCCCTATACGATCCGGGTTGTTTCGGAAGTGGTCGAATCGAACGGTTCAACTTCCCAGGCTAGTGTCTGCGGGAGCACGCTGGCGCTGATGGATGCCGGGGTTCCGATTAAGAAACCCGTTGCCGGGGTGGCCATGGGTCTGGTTAAATACCAGGATCAAATCCGGATCCTCACCGATATCCAGGGGTTGGAAGACCATTTGGGCGATATGGATTTTAAAGTGGCCGGTACCAAAGATGGGGTCACTGCCATTCAGATGGACATCAAGATTTCCGGCATCTCCCGGGAAATCCTCAAGCAAGCCTTGGAGCAGGCCAGAAAAGGGAGGTTATTTATCCTCGACAAAATGCTGGCGGTCATTGACAAACCCAGGCCGGAATTGTCACCCTACGCCCCACGGATGATTACTTTTGAAATTGATCCGGATAAAATCCGTGATGTGATTGGCCCCGGTGGTAAAACAATCCGCAAAATCATTGAAGAAACCGGTGTCGATATCGACATTGAAGACGACGGCCGTGTCTTTATCACTTCGGTGGACAGTGCGGCCGGCGAAAAGGCGAAAGCGATTATCGAACGGTTGACCAGTGATGTGGAAGTCGGCAAGACTTATTTGGGGAAAGTCGTCCGGTTAATGAACTTCGGCGCCTTTGTTGAGATCCTGCCGGGGAAAGAAGGTTTGGTTCACATCTCCCAACTGGCGAAGGAACGGGTGGCCAAGGTGGAGGATGTCGTCCAAGTCGGCGATGAGATCCTGGTCAAAGTGACTGAGATCGACAAGCTAGGCCGGATTAATCTCTCCCGGAAAGCGCTCCTCCTTGAACAGGAGCGGAACTAAAAGAGAACCGAGAGAAACTTCTCGGTTTTTTTTATTTTATTCACCAAAAGATTACACCGGCATATATATACTTACAGACTGCTTTATAAGTTTATCGATGAGTCTATAAATAAGTTGAAAACCCCAACCGGGAGGAGGGAGGAGAATAGCCCCCTGGTTCCACCTTGGAAAGTACGGACGGCCGCTTCTTCTGGGCATCACGCTGGTTTCCTTTCTCAAGTGTTTAATCTTTCCCAACGCCCTGGATGTAATCCTCTTCGTCGGACTGTTAATCCTCGACTGGATGATCTTCCTCGGTAACGGAAAAGGCCTCTAAATTAGGGGCTCTTTTTCTTTTTAAAAAGTCTTGACAAATCCAGTAAATTGGGGCAATATGGATAGTAAGGAGACGAAGTGGAGCGAAGTGGAGTAAAATGGAGGGGAGGGTGGAACGGTCTTGTTTATGGGGGAATACCAACACTCCTTGGATGATAAAGGGCGTCTCATCATCCCGGCCAAACTAAGGGAAGGCTTGGGGGTGAAGTTTATTCTCACCCGTGGACTTGACCGTTCGCTCTTTGTTTATCCCCTCTCCGAGTGGGAAACTATAGAAGAAAAAATGCGGTCTTTACCGACCACACAGGCCGATACCCGTGCCTTTGTCCGGATGTTCTTTTCGGGTGCCGTTGAATGTGAACCGGACAAGCAGTGGCGGGTTTCCATTCCGCCCCATCTCCGCACCTACGCCCAGATCGAAAAAGACCTTTATATTCTGGGGGTCTCCACCCGCATTGAGATTTGGGCGCGGGAGGTCTGGGAGGCGTACGCGACCCAGGCGGAAGACTCCTACGAAGCGTTGGCCGAAAAGATTGTGGGGATCGGGATTTAGAAGACAGGAAGGTTATCGATGGCAGAAGTCTGGCACCAACCGGTAATGCCGGCGGAGGTTATCCAGTACCTTGACCCCCAACCGGGAGAAGTGATCGTCGATGGGACGATCGGCTTAGGCGGGCATAGCAAACTAATCGCCACCCGGCTGGGGGCAACAGGGACCTTGATTGGGATTGATCAGGACGGGGCGGCCCTGGCGCTGGCCCGCGAAAACCTGGCTTGTTTTCCTGGGAAATTGCTCCTTTTCCATGATAATTTCCGTAATCTTGGGGCAATTCTCCGGCAATCATCCCCGCAGGGAATCGACGGGTTGCTGTTGGATCTTGGCGTCTCTTCCCTCCAGCTTGACCGGGGGGAAAGGGGTTTTTCCTACCAACAAAAGGCCGTTTTGGATATGCGCATGAATCCGGAGCAAACATTTTCCGCGGCCGATCTGGTTAATACTTTTTCCCAAGCCGAACTGGCGCGGGTGATCCGCGAATACGGGGAAGAGCGGTGGGCCAGCCGGATTGCCCAGTTTATTGTAGAAGCGCGTGAAAAAGCGCCCCTGACCACCACCGATCAGTTGGTTGAGGTGATCAAAGCGGCCATTCCGGCTGGGGCACGGCGGACCGGCCCCCATCCCGCCCGTCGTACCTTTCAAGCTATCCGGATCGCCGTCAACAAGGAACTGGAAGCCCTTGCGGAAGGGCTGACGGCCGGGATTACAGCTTTAAAACCGGGCGGCCGCATTGTGGTGATCAGTTTTCATTCTTTGGAAGACCGGATGGTGAAAAGAATATTTCGCGAGAAAGCGAAGGCGTGTCACTGTCCTCCCGGGCTGCCTGTCTGCCGGTGCAAAGGAAAACCGGAGCTAAAAATATTAACCCCGCAGCCGGTGGTTCCTACCGCCGAAGAGTGCCGGGAGAACCACCGCAGCAGGAGCGCCAAACTACGGGCTGCCTCTAAACTGGTCTAGGTTCGGAAAGGAGAGCATAAACATGATCAGGGCAGGTGCGAGCAGATTAATACCCGATCCTCCTAAGGTACGCACCAAGAAAGTGAAGAAATTGGTAATCAATATGGATCAAGTCCGGAAGGTTCTGCGTGTGGGCGGGTTATTTGTCATGTTAACGATGGCGAACGCCTCCATCCAAGCCCTTGTAGCCCAGACCCAATACCACTTAAAGAAAGTCGAAGCGGAGATTCAGATGGTGGATAAAAAGATCGGCTGGTTCCAGTATGAGCTGGCCGGTTACCTCACCCAGCAACAGGTTGCGCGACTGGCGCGGGGATGGGAAGAGTCAAGCCAAAAGGAGCAGAGTGCCCTGGTTCAGCTTCCGCCCAGCCTTGTTCTGCCGCCGTCCATCTTAAGTATTGATCCGGCCGCTTCGCTTCGGGAAAAAACGATCCCGGCAAAGATCCATGACTGGGTGTCCGGGATGGGACGGACCTTGGCTAAGGGAGTACGTGCGGAGTGAACAGTTGAGCAGTTAGGGGAGGTATCCTGGTGCCCGGGTTGAATCCAGTAGTACTTAGGAAAAGAACGACCTTACTTCTATTAAGTATTTTTGGTGTCATCGGAATCCTGACAGGTCGTCTTTTTTATATTCAGGGGATTAAGGCCAGTTACTATCAGCACATGGCGGAAGACCAAAGGCTGAGGGACATTCGGGTCGAACCGATGCGTGGTACAATCTTCGACCGGAATATGAATACCTTGGCCTTTAGTTTCGAAACGGAAGCCGTTTACGCCATTCCATACCAGATCAAAAACCCGCGAGGCACGGCGAAAATTGTTGCCGAAAAATTAAACCTTCCGGAAAAGGAAGTCTATAGTAAGCTGACGAAGAAAACATCATTTGTGTGGCTTAAATTAAAACCTTTACCGGAAGAAGTACAGATGATCAAGGAAGCCCGCTTGCCGGGCGTGGAGGTTTCCCAAAAAGCGCAGCGGTTTTACCTCCAGGGGGGGGTGGCCGCCCATGTCTTGGGGATCTCCGGGATTGACAACCAAGGGTTGGAGGGTATTGAGAAATACTACGACCAGTATCTTTGCGGAATTCCCGGCCGCGAACAGGCCGAGTATGATTCCAAAGGGAATCATATTCCTTTGGGCGAACGACGTTTCATCGACGCTCAGAACGGGGCGTCGATCGTTTTGACCATCGACCAGGTGATCCAGTATATTGCCGAACGGGAATTGGAAAAGGCGGTTTTGGAGAATGGGGCCAAAAAAGGGGCGGTCATCCTCATGGACCCCATGACCGGCGAAATCCTTGCCCTTGCCAATTACCCTTCTTTCGATCCTAATAACTACGGTCAGTATCCGGTGGCGAACCGGCGCAACTGGGTCCTTGCGGATCAGTATGAACCGGGTTCGACGTTTAAGATTGTCACGGCCGCGGCGGCCCTGGAAGAAGGGATTGTCCGGCGGGACTCCCAATTTTTCGATCCGGGTTTTATCATCGTTGAAGACCGGCGGCTGAAGTGTTGGCGGGCGGGGGGACATGGCAGCCAAACCTTTGTTGAAGCGGTCGAGAATTCTTGCAATCCTGTCTTCGCTTCCCTGGCGCTCCGTCTGGGGCCGCAGAGATTTTACCAATATATACAGGCCTTCGGCTTTGGCCAGCAAACCGGGGTTGACTTCCCCGGGGAGGCGCGGGGAATCATCCCCCCGCTTGCGCGCATCAAAAACGTTGAACTGGCGACGATGGGATTTGGGCAAGGGATCTCGATCACCCCTTTACAGTTGCTCTGTGCGCTCAGTACCATTGCCAACGGCGGTAAACTACTGGAGCCCCGTTTGGTGAAGGAGATCCGTACCCCTGACGGCCAGGAAGTGCTAAAGGAGTTTGGCGTTAAAACAATCCGGCAGGTCATCTCGGAACAGACCGCCCGCGAACTGGCGTCCATCTTGACTTCGGCGGTGGAAAACGGTTCCGGGAACCGGGCCCGGATTGCCGGATACCGGGTGGCGGGGAAAACCGGGACGGCACAAAAGCCGGACAGGGGCGGATACGGGCAGGAACGGATTGCCTCTTTCATTGGTTTTGCCCCCGTCGAAAACCCCAAAGTGGCTGGGATCATTATCTTGGATGAACCGCAAGGGCCGGTTAAATACGGTGGGGTGATTGCCGCCCCGTTTTTCTCCTCGATGGTCGGGGATGTCCTCCGGTACCTGGGGGTTCACCCCAGCCGTGAGTTGGAGGAGAGACGCCAAAAACGCGATGACAACGCGGTGGTGGTACCGAACCTGTTGCATTTGCCCAAGGGGGAGGCAATTCAGATCCTGAAACAGATGGGACTGACCCACCGGTTGCTCGGGACGGGCGAGTATGTCATTGACCAGAATCCAAAGGCCGGCGTGGCCGTAGAACCGCAAACCACCATCCTGCTCTATTGTGATGAAGAGTCCAGGTACCGAAGGGAACATACCACGGTCTTGGTACCCAACTTGGCCGGACTCACCCCGCAGGAAGCAACTAAAGCCGTCACTGATCTGGGGTTGAGAATCGCGGTGAACGGGTCGGGCATCGCCTACCAGCAGGTCCCCGCCGCCGGAACGCGGCTTTCGACCGGGGCGACGGTTACGGTCTACTTCATAAGCCCCGCGGCCGACCGGAACCGTTAGTGGAATAATATGCTAAAAATTGTTAAGAATAGCAATGGGCGGAGAAATATTTTATTAGTTGAAGGTGTCAAAGATGAAGCTAAAAACAATTTTGAATGGAATAACTGTCCGTCAATTCACTGGCGATCCGGAGGTCGAGATTTCGGCGGTGGTGAGCAATTCGCAAGCGGTAACCCCCGGCGCTTTATTTATTGCTTTAAGGGGTTCACGCCATGACGGGCATCAGTTTATCGACGAAGCGGTGGCCAAAGGGGCCAGCGCCGTCATGGTGGAAGAACCGGTTTCGGTGGCGGCCGGAGTAAGCGTGGTTCAAGTGGAGGATACCCAAAGCGGTCAAGTGCTGGTGGGGAAGAATTTTTACGGGGATCCGGCGGCGAAACTGAAGCTGATCGGGGTTACCGGCACGAAAGGAAAAACCACGACCGCCTTTATGATCGCTTCCATTCTCCAAGCGGCCGGTTTCAAGGTGGGCTTAATCGGGACCAATTATTACTTGGTCAACGGGGAAAAACTCCCCTCGGTAAACACCACGCCCGCCTCGCTTGAACTCCACCGGCTCTTTGCGGAAATGGTGAAAGGCCAAACCGAGTATGTGGTGATGGAAGTCTCTTCCCACGCCATTGCGTTGGGGCGGATTGCCGGTTTACATTTTTACCGCGGTATTTTTACCAACATTACCCGTGACCATCTGGATTTCCACCAAACTTTTGACGAATATTTAAAGGTAAAAACGAAATTCATCGCGGACTTGCCACCGGCGCGCGGGAAAGCCATCATCAACGTGGATGATCCCTACGGTCCGCAGATTGCTGCGGCGACCGCTGCCGAAGTGATCACCTATGGTATGGGCCGGGATGCGCAGGTGCGGGCGGAAAACGTTAAAATGACCATGCGCGAGACGGTGTTTGATTTGGTTAGTCCCGCCGGGCGTTTCCCCCTGTGCCTTAATTTGATCGGCCGTTTTAATGTTTATAACGCCTTGGCCGCCAGCAGCTTGGGGCTTTCCCTTGGCCTGGACGGCGAGGCGATTCGGAGTGGACTCGCCCAACTGGAAGGGGTGGCCGGGCGCTTTGAGCTGGTGCCAACCCCCGGGGAGTACACCGTGGTGATTGATTATGCGCACACCCCGGACAGTTTGAAGAATCTTTTGCAGACCGCCCGGGCCTTGGTGAAAAACCGGCTGATTACGGTTTTCGGGTGCGGCGGAAACCGGGACCAAGGAAAAAGACCGTTGATGGGCGGCATTGCCGCCGAATTAAGTGACTACACCTTTATTACCAATGACAATCCCCGTTGGGAAGACCCCGCCACCATTGCGGAACAGATTAAAGCCGGTTTTCTGGAGAGAAAGCCCGACGGCCGGGTTACCGTCCTTTTGGACCGGGGGGAAGCCATTCGTCAGGCGGTCATGATGGCCGAAGCTGGTGACATGGTGGTCATTGCCGGGAAAGGACACGAAACCTATCAGGATTTTGGCAGCTACAAAATCCATTTTGACGATAAAGAAGCCGTCCTGGCCGCGGTGAAAGAGAAAGCGGAGGCCTAAAAGGAATGCCCCAATTTACTTTGGAAGAGATAATTAAAGCAACCAACGGCCAGCTTTTAACGGCCGGAAGCCACCGGCAAATTACCGGGGTGAGCATTGACAGCCGCCGGCTGGTCCCGGGGGACGTTTTTTTTGCGTTGAAAGGCCCCAATTTTAACGGCCATGATTTTGCCGCGGCGGCGGCGGAGAAAGGGGCGGCGGCGATCGTCTGTTCCAGGGCGCCCGAACTCCATGCCGCCTGGCGGGGTGCGGTGATCAAGGTGCCCGATACTTTGCTGGCCTACGGTGATTTGGCCCGTTTCCACCGGCAACGCTATGCCATTCCGGTGATCGGGATTACCGGGAGCAATGGCAAAACCACCACCAAAGAGTTGGTCGCGGCGGTCTTGAGCGTACGGTACAAGGTGGTTAAGACGGAGAAAAACTTTAATAACGAGATTGGACTACCACAGACTTTGTTCCAGATCGACGAGACAACCGAGGCGGTGGTAGTGGAGATGGGGATGCGCGGCGCCGGCCAGATCGCCTATCTGACCCGGCTTGCCCAACCGACGGTAGGCATAATTACCAATATCGGTGTGACCCACCTTGAGCTGTTGGGAACCCGGGAGGCGATCGCCGCCGCCAAAGGAGAATTGATCGCCGGCCTTCCCCCGTCGGGATTGGCCGTGCTCAATGGCGATGACCCGTTGGTGACGCCGATGGCGGCGCTGTTTCCGGGGGAGAGTCTTTTTTATAGTTTAAGAAAACCGGACGGCCAAGCGAAGATCGTGCCTGCGCTCTACATGGTTGCCGCCGCCACCAAAGGCGAACAAGAAGTGGTGACGGCCGACGGCCGCTGGGGCGAATTTGAATTTACCCTGCCTTTACTTGGCCGCCATAATATTGCCAATGCTTTGGCCGCGCTGACCGCCGGCTTGTCCCTGGGCTTGACCACGGACGAGGCGGTTCGCGGTTTGCAAGGGGTTAACCCGGTGGAAAACCGGCTCCGCAAAATTGACGCCGGTGGCATCATGGTTTTGGATGATACCTATAACGCCAGCCCGCCATCGGTCCAGGCCGCTTTGGAAGTCTTGCGCAACTTGGATAACCCCGGGCGCAAGATTGCCGTTTTAGGAGACATGCTGGAACTGGGCCCGCTCGCGCGTGAGGCCCACCAACAGATCGGGGAGTTAACCGCCGCCTATGGTTGTGTGGCGCTTTTCGCGTACGGCCCTTTGTCCGCGGCAACCGTGGAAGGAGCAGCGCAAAAAGGGG
>JAAYMP010000062.1 GCA_012521315.1 Bacillota bacterium | reverse complement strand
TCCCGCCATCAATCACCAGTAAATCAGGGAAAGGTAGAAAACCGGGGTTCTCCACCCCCTCCTCCTCTTCTTTCCTGCCGTGGAGAAACCGGCGGCTAACCGCTTCCTGGAGGGCAGCGTAGTCATCACTTTTGGTGATCCCGCGAATCCGGAACCGCCGGTAGGCTTCCGGCGCCGGCCGCCCGTCAAGAAAAACCACCATCGCGGCCACCGGTTCCTCCCCCTGCCAGTGGGAGATATCAAAGGCTTCGATCCGCTGCGGGAACTTGGGAAGGGCCAACAGATCACGCAACCGTTCCAAAGCCAGCCGGGTCGTCGCCGCGGCCTGTTTCCGCCGGGCCAGTTCCCTTTCCAGGAGGATCTCCGCATTTTCCCGGGCCATCCCTAAAAGCTGCAGCTTCTCTCCGCGTTTCGGGTGGATTAATTCCACTTTCTGTTTTTTCCGTTCCGTAAGCCAAGCAGCGAGCGGTGCCTGGTCGGGGAGGGCCACCGGCAGGATCACTTCTTTGGGGATATAATCCAGCTCATCATAGTACTGGAGGAGAAAACTCCGCAGCAATTCCTCGGTTTCCCCGACCAGATCCGAGAAGAAGAAGCTCTCTTTCCCGATGAGTTTCCCCCGGCGAATCTGGAGCACCTGAATAAAACTGCCCTCGTCCGTCATGGCCAACCCGAAAACATCCCGGTCAATGGGCTCCGTCGAGACCACCGTCTGCCGCTGGACAACCATTTGTAAGGCGCGCAACTTGTCGCGGCACAACGCCGCTTCTTCGTATTCCTGCCGCACCGCCGCGGCTTCCATCTCCTTCTTTAGCTTGGCCTCCAGTTGTTCGGTATGACCTTCCAAAATCCGGCAGAAGTCCTGGACCATCCGGCGGTAGGTTTCGGCATCAACTTCACCGGCGCAAGGGGCCAAACACCGGCCAATATGATAGTTGAGGCAGGGGCGCTGCCTTTCCTCCGGCTTCAAGCTTTTTTTACAAGAACGGAGCGGAAAGATCTTTTGTAAGAGCCGAAGAATCTCCCGTAACGCTCCCGCTTCCGTAAACGGACCAAAATAGCGCGACCCGTCCCGTTGCGGACGGCGCACAATGTACACCCGCGGATAAGGTTCTTGCCAAGTCACTTTCAACCACGGATACTGTTTATCATCGCGGAGTCGCACGTTATACTTTGGACGATGCTCTTTGATCAAATTGCATTCCAAAGCCAACGCCTCAAGTTCGGAGGCGGTCGTGATGAAATCAACCTTGGCAACCTGTTCGACCATCCGCGCGATCCGCGGCGGGTGTTTCTTCGCGGGTTGAAAATAGGAACGCACCCGGTGGCGCAGGGAGTTTGCCTTTCCGACATAGAGGATCTGGTCCGCTTCGTTTTTCATCAGATAAACCCCTGGGGTCGTGGGAATCATCCGCAATTCTTCTTCGTTCATCAAGGATTGCCCCTTTTCGCTCTTCTTCTCCCTCTTAATCTAATTATGCCAAAAAACAAAGGAATAAAAAAGTGGCCGACCGCGGCCACTATGTTATTCCCTGTTTTTATAAGATCTCCGTTTGGCTCTTGATTTCATCCCAGAAGAACCGCACTTTCAAACGTTCACCTTTAAAGGAAACAAATTGATAAACACGGAGGTTACGCCCGGCTTCCAAGAGCCTGAGGCGGCCTTTTCCCTTTAGGTAAGCCACGTTTTTCTGCCAATCCCCGGTTTTATTCTCCTCTAAAAAAGTAATAATCTCTTCCAGGACTGTTTCTCCTTCCCCGATCATAAATAGAGTTAAATAAACATATATACTGTTTCTGGTCTGGCATAAATAACATAATTAGGGAAAACTGCCTCCGCTATTATAATGAAGCGCACACAGCTTGTCAAGGTTGTTTTATGTTAATTTATATTTTTTTTTAAGAAAGCCGCCGTTCGATCTTTAATAAATCGTTCGCCTTTAAAGCAATCTTTTTCCCTTTGTCCTCTCCAGTCAAGAATTCGATCTTAACGCTGCCACGGGTTATATCGGTGACCAATCCTACCTCCAAATTGTTTAGTAAAACGACGCTGCCTACCGGGTACAAAGCAACAGACTTGGCCAAAAGATTGATCATCTTGGGGTCGTACTTCTCCGGCGCTTCCGCCGCCAATTGCGCCAGAGCTTCATGGCTCCACAGCGTTCGCCGGTAACTACGCCCCGAAGTCATTGCATCGTAAGAGTCGGCCGCCATCACAATTTTGGCGTAAAGATGTATTTCTTCGCTGATCAGGCCGCGGGGATAACCGGACCCGTCCTCCCGTTCGTGGTGCTGATAAGCGACGTGCGTCGATTGACGACTCAACCCCGGTGCTCCGCATAGGATTTCAAAACCGTATCGCGGGTGGAAACGCATCTTTTCGTACTCTTGATAAGTAAGGCGCCCCCTCTTTTCGAGAATCGAATTCTCAATAAACATTTTGCCGATATCATGAAGCAAAGCACCGACCGCCAGCTCTTTGATTTGATCCTTCTCCAAACCCAGGTTTTTCCCCATGATGATGGCGATGATGCCAACCTTCACCGAATGCAGGTAAGTATAATTATCATGGTTTCTGATCTCAAAAATATTAAACAAAACATCTTCATTCAACACTTCATCCACCATGAAATCGACCACATCCAGAACCCCTTTATAATCAAGGTTCTGTTTTTTCGCCGCGTTCAGAAAGACTTCCCGTACATAACTCAGCGCCTGACTGTAGGTTTGCTCGCTGATCCCCTCCGCTTCAAAATCTTCCGGCCCTACCCCCACAAAGAGATGGGTAAAGTTCAGGGCTTTTAGTTCTTGTAGGTGGTCTTTGGTCAATTTTAAGCCTTTGGGCAGCAGCGTTCCCCCGTCTTCCGTGATGACACTCCGGGCGAGAATCATTCCTTCTTCGATCTCATCCAACGGTAAATAACGCAATCCCGAATCCTCCGTTGTTCATAAATGATTAAGCAAAACGGTACACTAACGAGGAAGGGCCGTCTCCTGCGCGGCGGAAAGAAGACTCCTTATTTCAAGTATAAATCAAATTGATTGTTTTTTCTAGAAAGATTGGTAAAGAGTTTATTTTAATGTTATAATCCTTTTAATCCACCTAGCAATTAAAAGCGAGGGAAGTCCGGATGAATATAGATTTGTCTTCCTTTAAAAGCTTGTTCACGGATTACACCGAATTACGTTGTCAAGAGAATAACAGTTTGGTCATTAGTTTTTTTAAAGGTAACAACACGACAAACACCCGGTTGTCCACCAGCGGGGTCTCCGCCCGGGTTTATAAGGACGGGGTCTGGGGTTTTGCCTCCTCCCCCGAGGCGAACGCCGACGGCGTGAAGTTTGTGGTAACCGCCGCCACCGACAACGCCGCTTTTCTCGCCGCCAAAGAAAGGCAAAGCGCCCCGCCTTTACCCCGTGGCGCCGTGGTCGTCCATCACGATCCGCCCCTGACCACGCCGCCGCCCAGTCCGGAACAGTTGGTGGCTTTTCTGCAAGAAATTGACCGGTACATTGCCGGAAAATACCCCAATCTGGCCAGCCGGACGGTGACCCTCAACCGGACCGAGCTGAAAAAGGCCCTCCTCACTTCCGACGGCGCTTCCGCCTTTTCTTTGCATACCCGGTCGCTAATTCAGATTGGCTTAACCGTGGAGCACGACGGGGCGCCCGTCAGCCTGCAGGAGGTCTTCGGGGGGCGCGGCCGGTTTGAAACCCATTTTCCTACTCCGGACACGCTCTATCCGCAGATCGATCAGTTATACGAGCATTTGATGCGCAAACGGGAAGGGGTCTACCCCACCGCCGGGCTGAAAACTTGTATCCTCGCCCCCGAATTAACCGGAATCTTGGCCCATGAAGCCATCGGCCATACCTGTGAAGCCGATCTGGTGCTGGGCGGATCGGTGGCCGGCACCAAACTGGATCAGCCCGTGGCCAGCCCCTTGGTCTCCCTGGTTGATTTTGCCCATACCGCCCTGGGTGAAGCTTGCCCGGTTCCCATCTACATCGACGACGAAGGGACCTCCGCCACCGACGCGCTCTTGATTGACCATGGCATCCTCAAGGGCTTCCTGCATAACAAGGAAACGGCCCGCCACTTCCAAGTCCCGCCGACCGGGAACGCCCGTGCTTTTCGTTATTCGGATGAACCCTTAATCCGGATGCGGAATACCGCCATCCTGCCGGGCAAGGCCAGCCTGGATCAGATGATCGCATCCCTCGACGACGGTTACTATCTGATGCGGCCCAGCAACGGTCAGGCCGATGCGACCAGCGAGTTTATGTTTGGGGTAACATTGGGTTACGAAGTAAAAAACGGCAGGCTCGGCCGGGCGATCAAAGACACGACCATCTCCGGCTTGGCCTTTCAGGTTTTGCAGACGGTAAACGAAGTTTCACGGGAGTTTAAATGGTTAAGCGGGGGAATGTGTGGAAAAAAACAACTGATCCCGGTCGGCTTAGGCGGACCCGCCCTCAAATGCCAAGTTATGATCGGAGGTCGTTAAAGATGTCAACAAAGGAATTAAACACCTACGCGCTACACGCCTTAACCCAGTCCGGGGCCGAGAAAGCCGAAGCCATCCTGACCCGGACGGAAAAGACGGAGATGAATTTGGAAAACGGGGCATTGAAGCTGATCCGGACCACCGTCGATCACCATCTGCGTTTGACGGCTTTGCAAAACCAGCGGCGGGGCAGCCTTCTCCTGAACAAAAGCGACCGGAGCGTTGTGGACGCGGCCGTGCAGGAAGTGTTGGCGATCGCCGCCGCTGCCGCGCCGGACCCCGCCCATGATATCGCGGAGTATCAACCGGCCAAAACCTTTAACAAGGGCGGGACCGCTCCCGATTTGGACTTGATGTACCAAAGGTTCAAAACTTTCACCAGTGAGGTGGCGGCGGAATTTCCCCGGATTGTACTGCTCAATGCCCACCTGGATTTTACGCGCCAGACCACGTGCTTCCAGAATTCCAACGGTGTCGATTTTACCGTGAACCAAGGCGGGTACCGTTTTGCCGTCACCTTCTCGGCCCAAGAAGGACCCGGTTCCTCTTCCTTTAACCACACGGGCTTTTTCACCTTGGACCTGGACGAGGAGTTGCTGAACGGCGGTTCCCTCCGCATCCTTCTAGACCAGGCCAACCGGGGGCAAACGCCGCGGAAGTCCCCAGGCAAGTTTACCGGCGAGGTGTTGATCACCCCGGATTGCCTCGAAGATTTTCTCCACTTTTTACTCGAGATCACCATCAGCGACGGGCCTTTGATCGCGGGGACCAGCCCCTTTCGGCATAGCTTAAACCAGTTGGTGGTCAGCCCCCGCTTAACCTTGGCCTGCTGTCCGGTGGCCCCGGAGATCAGCAGCGGCTATTTTATCACCAGCGACGGGTATGAAGCCCAAAACGCAACCATCTTTGCGAACGGCGTTTTGAAAAGCTTTCTTTTAAGCCAGTATGGCGCGCGAAGAACAGGCCTGCCCCGGGGGGCCAACGATGGAGGCGCCTTTGTCGTCACCCCGGGCGACCACCCCCTCACCGTAATCATGAAAAAAGTAAAAAAGGGTCTCCTCCTGAACCGTTTTTCCGGAGGCGCCCCCAGCCCCAACGGGGACTTTTCCGGTGTGGCCAAGAACAGTTTCTACATTGAAGACGGGAAGATTCAATATCCGCTAAGCGAAACGATGATCGCCGGAAATCTAATCTCCCTCTTTCAGTCGATTGCCGCTGTTTCGCGGGAACGCATCGACTTTGGTTCGGCCCTTTTGCCATGGATCCATGCGCATGGGGTAACCATCTCCGGGTAAGGATACAACCTGGCAACAACTCCCCTGCCCACTCATAAAATAGATCGATCCCAATAGCGAAGCCGGATCATTTTCGGGGATTACCGATCCAAGTGGGGGAGTTAAAGATGAAACGAGCGTTGGTGTTATCCGGAGGGGGGAGCAAAGGCGCTTTCGAGGCCGGCGCCATTGCCAATCTGGTCAACAAAAAAAAGCTGGATTTCCAGCTGATCACCGGAACGAGCGTGGGCGCGCTCAACGCCGCCTTCCTCGGTCAGGCCAGAAACTTCAAGGAACTACAGGAACTGGTCAAAGAACTTACGGCGACCTGGTTAGGGATTAAGGGTAACCGGTGCATTTACCGGAGCGGGTTGTTGGGGAATCTCTGGCGGATCTTGCGGCATGGCGCTTTATACAGCCCCAGCGGGCTATGGGATCTCATCCGCCGTAAAATTGACCCGGCGCGCCTCTTCCATCCGCGGACCGTCGTCAAAGTAACGGTCGTCTCCTTCGAAACCGGAAAACTCCTGTGCGCCGACAGCCGCCAGCCGGCCTTCCACCAGGATTATCTCACCTATGTTTTGGCCAGCGCCAGTATGCCCTTTTTCTTTCCGGCGGTTCCCATCGCCGGCCAACATTGGTACGACGGGGGATTGCGCGATCTAACCCCTTTGGCGACCGCAATCAAAGAAGACCCCGATGAGATTATTGCGATTACCACTTTCCCCCTCAGCCCCAACTTGGAAGCCACCATGCCCCCCGGCCGGCCAGGCAATGCCCTCCAGGCCATCCTGCGTACGGTGGAGATCCTCCTCAGTGAAATTGCGGTCAATGATCTCCAACTCGCCCAGGCAATTAATAAGGCTTGGTGGCGCTATCCGGGAAAAAAACCGATTCCGATCCAGATTATCGCGCCCGCCAAGCCTTTACCAGGCCATGCCCTTTCTTTTGATCCCGACCAGATCAGGGCGAATCTAAAAGCCGGTTACGAAGCGGCCGAAAAGCCCCGTTGCTTGGCGATGAACCGCTACCCGGCCCCGGCCACCCCGCCGCCCCCAACCTTTAAGAAGCATATTTCGGAGTAGGAAGCCCGTTCACCCCCGGCCAGCAGCGGAAGATCCCCCCGGTGTGGGGTTGCCGGGCTATTTCTTTGGGGTTCAACGGGTAACGGGCGGTGGTGATATACAGTTCCGCAAAGTCACTCCCGCCAAACTGACAAGCCGTGACCAGGGAAACCGGAAGCTGAACCGTGTCGAGCAGCGCGCCGCTCTCCGGGTCCCAACGGGTCACCCGGCCACCTTGCCAGTGGGCCACCCAAAGCTTCCCCTCGGCATCGACGGTCATCCCGGCGGGCATGCCCGCTCCTTCCGGAAACTTAACCACCGTCCGCCTATTGTTTAACGCGCCGCTCTCCGGGTTAAAATCAAAAGCAACAATCTCCCGCGTCGGCGTGTCCACGTAATACATCAACCGGTAGTCCGGACTCCAACCCAACCCCCACGGCAGGGTGGCATTGACCAACACCGGCCGGACCGTATGGTCCTTTTCCATACAGTAAAGGGTCCCCCAGGGCGTCTGGCTCAAAAGATCGGAGGTCCCGGCCCAAAGCCGTCCGGTCAGGTCACATTTTCCACTAATAAAACGGTTTTCGGAAGGATCCGGAAGATAGACAGGCGCCACTTCTTTCGTCTGGGGGTCCAAAAGATAAAGGCCGCTTTGGAGCGCAATAACCGCCCCGCCGCCCCGCCGGGGAATATACGCCCCGACGTGCTGGTTTACTTCCAGCCAGTGCCGTTCCCCGGTGGTCGGCTGATAAGTATAGACTTTCGTCCCCATCAGATCCACCCAGTAGAAGGTTTGGGTCTCTTCTTCCCAGTAAGGATTTCCTCCCATCAAGGTTTTGCTGTCAACCACCAGCTCGACCTGGCTATTCATTGGCGCCCTCCTTTGCCGGGTTTAATCCGGTTTCCCCACCGAACCCATTGGTAACAACTCCTCGTTATTTATAGTATCGCCAAATGCAACAAAAATTATCCCCGAAAAAACGGTTTGTCAAAATTCGGCCGTCTTGACCGTCCGCGGGAAGGGAAGGACATCCCGGATGTTGGCCATCCCCGTCAGGTACATAATCGCGCGCTCGAAGCCAAGACCGAAGCCGGCGTGCTTGGTCCCGCCATATTTGCGCAATTCAAGGTACCACCAGTAATTAGCAAAATCCAACCCGCACTCCCGCATCCGGGCTTCCAGAACCGGCAGCCGCTCCTCCCTTTGGCTACCGCCGATGATCTCACCAACCCCCGGCACCAAAAGATCCATGGCGGCCACCGTCCGGTTGTCATCGTTCAGACGCATGTAAAAGGCTTTGATCTCTTTGGGGTAGTCGATGACAAACACCGGCTTTTTAAAGACCTTTTCGGTCAAGTAGCGTTCGTGTTCGGTCTGGAGGTCAACTCCCCACTTCACCGGATATTTAAAGTCTTGGTCTGCTTTTTTAAGAAGCTCAATGGCGTCCGTGTAGGTAACCACCCCAAAATCGGAGTTGACCACATTGTCCAGCCGGGCCAAGAGGTCGGGATCGATAAAGCGGTTAAAGAACTGCATCTCCTCCGGGGCCTGTTCCAGGCAATAGTTGATCAGGTACTTCAGCATCGCTTCCGCCAAAGCCATATTGTCGTTCAGGTCGGCAAAGGCGATCTCCGGTTCCACCATCCAAAACTCGGCGGCGTGCCGCGGCGTATTGGAGTTTTCCGCCCGGAAGGTCGGTCCAAAGGTGTAGACATTGCGGAAGGCCATGCAGAAGGTCTCTGCTTCCAGTTGCCCGCTGACGGTTAAATGGGTCTCCCGGCCGAAAAAATCCTGGCCAAAATCCACACGGCCCTCTACATCCCGGGGAAGGTCGTCAAGATCAAAGGTCGTCACGCGGAACATCTGACCGGCCCCTTCGCAGTCACTCCCGGTGATAATCGGGGTGTGGACATAGACGAAATTCCGCTCCTGGAAAAACCGGTGGATTGCATAGGCGGCCAAGGAACGCAGACGAAAGACCGCGGAAAAAGTATTCGCGCGTGGCCGCAAATGGGCGATGGTCCGCAAGTACTCCAGCGTATGGCGTTTCTTCTGCAAGGGATAGTCCGACTCGGACCGGCCTTCGATGGTGATCTTGGCCGCTTTGATCTCCCACGGTTGTTTCGCCCCCGGACTCTCCACCAACTCACCCTCGATCCGCAGGGCGGTGGCGATGGGTAGTTTTGCAATCTCCTGGAAATTAGGTAAATTGTCGTCAAAGACCACCTGTATATTGTAGAAGAACGAGCCGTCGTTGAGCTCGATAAAACCAAAGCTTTTCGAGGCCCGGATCGTCCGGACCCAACCGCTAACCTGGATTGTGCGGCCCAAAAAAGAGCCGGGATCCCGGAAAATCTGTTTCACCAATACTTCTCCCATGTTCATTCCCCCAACTTCGATCGCTTTTCTGCGCTATGTTTCTTTATTTTAAGGCTGGTCGCCCGTCCGTAGCCGTTTCCTTGCCCCACCTTATAAGAGGAAGATCTCCCCATCCCGGCAGGTCTTCAGCATCTGCTCGGGCCAGACCGAAGATTGGACTTCCCCGATATGGGCCTTCTTCAGAAAATACATGCATAACCGCGACTGGCCAATCCCGCCCCCAATCGTGTAGGGGAGCTTACCCGCCAGCAAATCCCGGTGGTAAGCCAGGGTCAGCCGTTCCTCACAGCCCGCTTCCGCCACCTGTTGCCGCAGACTTTCGGCGTCAACCCGGATCCCCATCGACGAGATCTCCAGCGCCTTCCCCAGCAGATTATACCAGAGAATGATATCACCGTTGAGACTCCAGTCGTCGTAATCGGGGGCGCGTCCATCGTGACGCTGACCTGACTTCAGGGTTCCCCCGATCTTCATGATAAATACCGCCCCCCATTCCCGGGTGATCTTGTCCTCTCGCTCTTTCGGGCTGGCGTCCGGATAGCGGTCTTCCAACTCCTGGGCGGTAATGAATTTAATCTCCGGCGGCAATTCCGCAGGAAGGGCCGGGTAGTACTGTCGGATATAGGCCTCCGTCGATTGCAACACCCGGTAAATGGCCCGGACGGTCTCTTGTAAAGTCTCAACCGTCCTTTCCTCCCGCCGGATCACTTTCTCCCAGTCCCACTGGTCAACGTAGATCGAATGCAAATTATCCAGATGCTCATCCCGGCGGATCGCATTCATATCGGTGTATAGTCCCTCACCGGGGCCAAAACCATATTTTTGCAGGGCCATCCGTTTCCATTTGGCTAAGGATTGGACGATCTCGCACCCTCGCCCGTTTAAAGCTTTCACATCAAAGCTGACCGGTCGCTCTGTACCGGTCAGATTATCGTTCAACCCCGATTCCGGGGTCACGAATAAGGGCGCCGAAACCCGGACCAAACTCAACTCCTTCGCCAAGGCATTTTCAAAGTAATCTTTCAGTTTTTTGATGGCAATTTGGGTATCCTTAATCCCCAGGAAGGACCGGTAATCTTTTGGAATACAAACGGAGTATGATCGTTCCCCCATTAAATCTCCCCCTGTGATCACACCTGTTGAAGTTTGGTTGTGCCGGGCTACTAAAGCACCCGTTTGGCAATCCGGGAGAACTCCTCCACCGGTAACTCCAGCAGGTCCGAAAGTTGTTTTGGATTTTGCAGCATCATTTTGGTGGTCGAAACAGCGACCACCACCCTTTGTTCGCCGTCGGTGAGCTCGACCACACTCCCCACCGGGTAAAAGGCTACCACCTGGCGAAGGGCGCGCACAACCTTCGGATTATACTTGGCCGGGCTCTCCGCCGTTAACCGCTCGAGCGCTTGGTCGTTCCAGAGGTCGGCGACCATGGTTTCAAAAGCATTGGCTACCCCCACAATCTTTGAGGAAAGGGGGATATCGACCCCGCTTAACCCCAGCGGGTAGCCGGAACCGTCTTCCCGCTCGTGGTGCTGATTGGCGATGTTGGCTACGGTAAGAGAAAAGCTGGCCTGCAAAGTCTCAAACCCTCTGGTCGTATGCTGTTTGATGTGGACCGTGTCGTTTACGGAAAGGGCATGAATCTTCTTGGTCGCCGTCTTGATGTGCGCTTTACCCAGATCATGGAGGAAGGCACCCAAGGCGATCTCCTTCAATTCTTCCTGTTCAAGCTGGAGCTGCCTTCCCATCAAAACGGAGATCACCGCCACATTGAGGGAATGGTTGTAAAGATAGTTGTCGGGGGTCTTAATATCGATAATATCAAAAACCCGGTCTTCCTGTTGCAGCACATCCTTCAAAAGCCCTTCGATGATGAAAGAGATTAACGGTTCGTCCAGGGGCTTGCGCTCCACCACCCGAATCAAGGATTCGCGTAAAACGCGAATGGCTTCAATCCGGATCCGGTCGCTGAGCAGACCGGTGCAGTTCCAGTCCTCCGCTGGTGACTCATAAACGTATAAATGGGTATATTCCATCTTCTCCAAACGATGCAGGTAGGCCGAGGTCAGCCTGGTCCCCTTATTCAGCAGGACGCGCCCGTCATTTCCAATCACCGCATGCGCTAGAAACATATCTTCCGAAATCTCTTTTAACGGTAAAAATTTCATTTTTCCCCTCCCTCCTGCCACCGCTAAAAATCAAACCATTAGAGATGAATTCTCTATGCGGTCACCGTTTCCTCTATTTGCCGTTGTTGAAAATTTGTTTATTATAACGGGAACCGGCGGGTCAACCCCGGGCCAGTTGGATGATGTCGTTGAAGAGGACAAAAACGGCCAATACCATCAACAACGCGAAACCGACCATCGAGATACTGGCCTCCCGTTCCGGTGGGAGCGGTTTCCCCCTGATCGCCTCGAGGACATAGAGCAAGAGGCGTCCCCCGTCTAGTGCGGGAAACGGCAAGAGGTTGGTCGCCCCAATGGCAATACTGATCAAAGCCGAGATATTCAGCAGGTTAAGCACGATTAAAGACAAGGTCGGGCTGTAACTGACCGCCTCGCTCATCATACTGACGATCCGGACGGGCCCGGCCAACTCCGTCAATGATACTTTACCCGTCAACAACCAGCTAAAACTATAAACCACGCTCCGGATCACCGCGTAAATATAAACAATCCCCTGTTTTAAGGTGGTAATGCCGCCGCCGCGGAGGGTCTGGAAAGAAAGCCCGGTATCAAAATAAGTGGCGTCCTTCTCCAGGCGTGGGGTGAGCCGCAAGGTCTCCTCTCGCCCAGCCCTTAAAACGGTTACGGTAATCGGTTGGTCCTGCTTCGCCTGGACCACCCGGCTGATCTCTTTTTTGGTCGCGACGGGCTGCCCATCAAGGCGGATAATCCGGTCCCCCGGTAACAACCCCGCTTCCTCCGCCGGGGAACCGGGGACGATATACTGAACAAGGGTGGATTCTTCACCGTAAGGTTCGGCGGCCCCAAAACCTAAAACATAACGTTCCGCGGGGATAACGTCCGGAACAAACAACACCTGCCGCTTTTCGTTCCCCCGTTGAAGCTGGATCACGCTGGGCTTTCCATTGTTGATCGCCATAAAGGAATATAAGTCGGAAGGTTGGTACACCCGCCGCCCGTCATAACGGAGAATCCGGTCACCGGCCATCAAACCGGCCTCGGCTGCGGGGGAACCGGCCGGAACCGGCCCCAGGACCATTGAACCATACCCAATCATGGCAAAGACCACGCAGATAAAGGCCAGGGCCCCAAGGAAATTCATGATCGGGCCGCCGGCAATCACCGCCATCCTGACGGCCAATGGTTTCCTACTGAAGGAACGCTCACTGTCGGAAGCTTCTTCCTCCCCTTCCAGGAGCACAAAAGCACCAACCGGAAAGAGCCGCAGGGAAAAAGCGGTCTCCCCCTTTTTGGTGCTGAACAGTTTTGGGCCAAAAAACAACGAAAATTCCAAGACACGGATCCCCGCTGCTTTTGCCAGTATATAGTGGCCCAACTCATGCAGGATCACAATTAGATTCAAAGCCAAAATGGCGATTAAGATGTTCATCCCGATCCTTCCTTTCTACACCAGGACCAAAAAGACCTTCTCCCCGTCTCGCCTGGCGCCTCTTGCCCGGCGCCGGTCCGCGTCGGCCTGCGAAACGACGGATCCATCGATAAAACGTCGAAGTTTGTCTAAAGTTCCCCTCTCCACACCACTTCCATTATGCTCGAAAAAAAGGGTCCTTAGCCAGGTCCCTTTTTTGTCGTGCCGCCTTTAAACAATCTCCCTCCAACACCGTCAACCAGACTGGCCCAGCCATATTAGGGCCATTGCTTCAGTAATTCACACCCAAGCCGATCTGAAAACTGAAATTCTTCCCGGACTGGTTGGTTTCGGCCAACAACCCGCCCCGGAGGTCGAGATTATTGCCCAAGTCGATCACCACGCCCATTTCCAGGGTGGCCATCAGCCGGTTGCTGGCCAGTGCAATGGTGAGATCGCCGATAAACCCCATATCCTGGGCGAGCGGCATGGCCAGATTCGCACCGAAAAATGGGGCCTGGTCAACCACCCCTAAAAGTAAGGCCAGGTTGGAATCGAATTCATACTTCGCCCCAACTTTGGCCATGTCTTTTCTGATCGCAACGTTTAAGCCGACTTCCGAATTGATGCCGTATTCCGTGTCAAGTTGCAAACCCTTGTCCCCAATAAACATTACGGTGGTCTCGCCGCCCCGCGCTTTAACTTCAGGCGAGGTCAGCCCAAGGGTAACCTGGGGAATAAACAACAGACCAATAACCAGTAAGCCGACGAAAAAAACTTTTCTCATGGTTAATTTCTCCTTCCTTTCTTCCTCTCTTTGGCTCGACTCCTTACCCCGCCTTATCCCAGATTCGCTAATCAAACTGGATTTCCCTCTCTTTGTCAATCTGGTAAATTATGTCGGTGAGCGGCCGCTTGACCATATAGTAGTCGTTGCTGTTATTCCACAAGGTAAAACCGGAAGCAGGCGAGGCGACGGTTCCCGTAACCTGTTTAATCAAGTATTCCGTATAAACGGGTGCGGTCATCCTCAATTCCCGCCCGGTTAAGCGAAAGGCTTGTACATATGGACGGATCAGACATTCTCCCCCCGTCAAAACCTGCGCCCGGAAGGAACCTTCCCGGTAAATATACTCGGCCCGTTCCAAATAATCCACGGGATAAAAGGAGTTGGGAAAATGGGAAGGATAAAACATTGGACAGATCACATCCACATACTGGGCGAAGATGCGAATATTCTGCCCGGTCAGCCCTTCCATCAGATACCAACAGTGGTAACCGTAAAGGTCGGCGCTGATCGGCACCCTCAGCCGTGAACGGGCCAGGGCTAAAAATCCTTCCAAAGCGTCAATCCGCCGGGCATCGGGTGGCTGATACCGGTAATAGCACCGGCTAAGGTCCCCGTCGGTGGGAAAACGAATATAATCAAACTGGATCTCATCTACGCCCAAGGCCTGCAGCTCTTCGGCGATGGCCAGGTTATATTCCCAAACCTCCCTGGCATAAGGATCAACCCAGTGTTCCCTCTGGACATAGGTGGTTTCGCCGCCATCCGTTTCTGTTGCCACCAAATCACGCCAGGGTCCGCCGCTGTTACGGTCCCAGACCGCATACCGGTGGTTGTCGTACCGGTACAGACGACTGTCTTTAAAGACGACCAAACGGCCGATTAAATAGATCCCGTTTTCCTTCGCCTTTTTAATCAGCGTTTTGGCGGCGAAGCGTTTTTGGACCGCCCCGATTTGGTGGGCAAACGCGACTCCGGTATCGTAGGTGATGTAGCCCATGTCATCTTTAAAGTCAACGACCATGGCATTTAAGCCGTTTTTCTTGATGAACCGGATGTGGTCGTCCAGTTGGCGACCGGCGGCAAAATCGGAACGCACGTAAATCCCGTACTTACCGGCGGCCAGGGCCATCCTTTCTGCTTTCGCCCGGTCGGCCAAGGGCTGGCGCGGCTCGGTCGCCAACGCGATCAGTTCAAAAGCAGGCCAGGAGTAGATCGCTTGTCCATCATCGTATGTAATCTGCAGCCACCAGGATGGCGACGCGAACGAGGTGGAAACCTCAGTCGTCGCGGGGAGTGGCACCGGCCGGAATAACAGGTTTTTCACCAAACGGCGACGCGCGCCCGCCTCCAATGCTTCCCAGATCTGTAAAGCCTTATTGTATAGATAGAGGCCGTTGCCAAAACCACAGGCCAAGACGAGCTTGTCGGGATTCTCGGGATGATAGGCCAAAGCGGCAATCTCTTCTTCATAAGGCGCCTGCTGCAGGAAACTTAACTCCCCGGACAACTTGGTCCAGTTGCGCCCGGCGTTTGTTGTTTCATAAATACCGGCAAAGGAAGTGCCAACCATCATTCGCTCTGCTTGCCCGGGCGCCAGCGCCACCGTCGTGATCACACTGCCGTTGTTAAAGGGAATCCGCCGCCAAGTGGCACCGCAATCTTCGGAGAGATAGATCTGGGTCGTGGTGGTCACGGCTACCCGCTGGGGCTGCACCGGGTCCACCCCGATTGCGGTAAGCAGCGCCGGTTGTTCCATCCCGGTCGACAGGCGGCCGGGAAGCCCTTCGTTCCGGGTTTCCCAGGTTATACCCGCATCAAACGAAACCAGAAAGCCCGCCCGCGGGGAAAGACCGTACCATAACGTCGGCCCGGTTTCCACAATCCACTGGGGACCATCCGCCGCGGAATCCTCCTCCGGCGCGGCCGCCGCCGTCCAGTCAAGGGTTACCTCCATCCAGGCGCGGTCCTCGTCCTCCTCAGTCCAGTCGCGGTCGGCGGTCCACTGGGGTTTTCCCGACCCCCAACCGGGTTCTTCACCCCCCGGTTCGGTGGCTGAAACTACCGGTAGGACGACCAAGATCAAAAGAATACTAAAAAAAGAGCGCCAATTCGAACAAAACCTCTTCATCTTCCGGGAAACTCCTTTATCAGATAATAATTGTGATCCAAAGAAAATCCTTGGTTGCATTACTCCCCTTCCTACTTAGCTGCCACCGGCAGGGTGAAATAGAAAGTACTCCCCTCCCCTAGCGTACTCTCCACCCAAACCGCCCCCTGGTGGGCTTCGACCAACTTTTTCACAATGTAGAGGCCCAAACCAATTCCTTCTCCACCGTCACCCGACACCCGGTAATACCGGTCAAAGACCATGGGTAAGTTTTCCCGACTGATCCCTTGGCCTTTATCCCGGATGGCGACCACCATCCGGTCGCCGTCCACCCCAAATTCGATCTCGACCGGACTATCCGGCGGCGAATACTGCAAAGCATTAGACAAAAGATTGATCATGATCCGTTCCAAGCGACTGGGGTCGGCGACCACCGGCAATAAAGGCTCCTTCTTAAGCAGGCGAACACGCCTGACGGCGATGACGCCTTGCATACGCAGTAATAAATCACGGATAAACCGGTCCAAGTCAAGGCGGACCGTTCTCAAGACTAACCGCCCCGCCTCGATCCGCGTCGAATCAACCAGATCGGCGATCATGTTATTCATACGGTGGGCGGAAACCGTGATCGCGCGCACACTGTTGGCGATCCGGATTTCCTCCTTTGCGATTAACCCCAACAACTGGGCATGGGATATGATCACCGCCAGCGGCGAGCGGAGATCGTGGGAGACCATCTGTAAATAGTCCTCTCTAATCTGTTCCAGATTCCGCAACTCGGTCACATCCCGGATCGTCACCAGGTTTACGAAAATCTGCCCCTGGCGGTCTTTAACCGCATTTCCGCTGACCAAAAGGCGCCGTTCCGTTCCGTCCGCCCTTTTTAGCCGGTACTCTTCGTCGGTAAAGTAGTCGCCCGCCTGCAGGCGTGTCGCCAATAGTTCGTCCGGGGCCAACCGCGACCCGTCTTTCCGGAACAAAACAGCCGGCGAAAGGAGGTCTTCTAGCGTTTCCGGCCACCCTTGCACGCCGCAGATCTCCAACGCTACTTTGTTGGCCATCAACAGGCGACCGTTGGGGGAAAGCACCAATACCCCTTCCCCAATATTATCAAGGAGCACCTGTTTCTGCAGGTCTTGCCTTTCAGCCGCGGTCCGCACCTTCTGCTCAAGGGCCACTAGTTTTTCCCAGTCTTGCTCCACTTGTTTGGTGTGGGTAATATCATGGAAAACTACTACCCCAAGGATCAACTCGCCTTCCCGGTTACGGATGGGTGTCCCGTTGAACTTGCCAATCCAAGTTCGGGCTTGGCGCCAATCTTCGACCATCAATTCCCAGTCAAAAAAGGCTTCCCCCTGTAACGGCCGGGCTAACGGGCTAGCCTCCGGGGGCAAAAGGACCCCCGATAGCTCTTTAAACCTATACCGCCGGTTATACTCGGCAACCGGGCGCAACGTCTCTTCGATGGCGTCGCAACCCATCATTCTCATCCCCGCCAGGTTCAACAAGACCACTTGGCCGCGGGGATCCGTAATGATCATCCCTTCCTTTAGGCCGTTCGCCACGGCTTTCAGTCGAGCAAGGCCGCTTCCGGTAATCTTCTCCGTGTCTTTCTGTTGCTTTCCCGTTTGGACTTGTTCGGTCACATCTACCGCGATAAATAAAAGGGCTGGCGCTTCGGGTTCGTTAAGGTCCAAACGGACAATCGTCAGACGCCAGTATACAACTCCCCGCTTAAAACCTTCAATTCGAAATTCGGACGCCACGAAGGGTTCTCCCGTCGTGGTCACGTAGTCACAGGCAAGGACCAGCCCGTTCTCGTGGGCACCCGGGATCGTCTCCAGGATGGTCCGCCCCAAGGCGCCCTGTTCCTCCAGGAATCCCCGGTAAACCGGGTTCGCCCATTTCAGCCGCAAGGAGATGCTGTCATAGACGGCAATCCCCACCGGTAAATTACTAAAGACCGTTTCCGCCGAGAGGAGCGACTCAATCCGGCGTTTTGGCAGGGGATTGGCTAAGCTTTGGCCGGCTTTCCCTTGGTCGCCGCTCGCCTCGCCCTCCGGTTGGGCGACGGAACCGAGACTCTCTTCCCATCCGGCCGAAACCAAAAGCAACCATCCGGCAAAGGACTTCCCCGCAACGAAGACCGGAAAGATCTTGAGCCGCTCCGTGACCAACGGCTCCTTTCCCTCCTGCACTTGGGAGAAAAGTCCGCGCAGCTTCCGATCAAACCCGGGGATGAGTTGGTCGATGGCAACGCCTTCCCAATCCCGGACCGGGGCCGCAAGCTGCCGGACAAAACGGTCGTTCACTTTTTTTACCTTATAATCCGGTCCAACCAAAACCATCCCATCGTCGGTATGGGTGAAGATCTCTTCTAATGATTCAGGGGCGGCCTTTTCCAGAAAGGACGATGGCGTGTGACCCAGTTCCATCTTAAATCCTCCCACTCTCTTTCCACGGAAAGCTTTCGCGGGCATGGGCCTAGGAAAGTACTTTTCTGCCAAAGAGGTGGTGCGTTATGTTAATTTATCGCTTCCTTCTTGCGCCGGCTTTCCCTTGTTATTAATTATATCATTAAAAACACCTTGCGCTGAACCAAAAAAACCGTCCTCTCCGGACGGTCTTTTGCTTTTTAGTGGTGCGCCATCAGGGACTCGAACCCCGGACCCGCTGATTAAGAGTCAGCTGCTCTACCAACTGAGCTAATGGCGCGTTTTTGGTGGCGGTGACTGGATTCGAACCAGTGACACTACGGGTATGAACCGTATGCTCTCACCAACTGAGCTACACCGCCAAGGACAACTGCATTCCTGATTATAATACAAATCCCCTTGTTAATCAAGACCTTTTTTCCGCAACTGGTCAACCGACCATTAATTATTTCCCCTTTAAAAGGCTTAAACGCCCTCCTCCTCTTCCCCCGCGTTTCGAATCCATGCTTCTTCGCAAGTCGGATTGGCGTTCATCAGAATCCTTTAGAAACTTCGCTAGCTTATCCTCGAAAGACTGCTGGCTTTGTCGGCTGGGCTTCGGTTGGGCTTGACGGATCGAGAGACCAATCTTTCCATCTTGCATCGATAAAATCTTCACTTTAACCTGGTCGTTAAGTTGAACAAAGTCTTTGATGTCCTTAACATAGACATCCGCGACTTCGGAAATATGGACCAATCCGGTCATCCCTGGCGATAGCTCCACAAATGCGCCGAAATTAGTGATTCCGGTGACCTTCCCTTCCACAACCTGGCCCACCGCAAAAGACATATTCAGTTATTTCCTCCCCTTGATTTAGAGAATTCTCTCCAAAGTAATATATATTATTATATCGCAGTTAAAAATGTGTTGTCAAGGTGAGACAGAACCAGACAAATCTCCACGCTTACTCGACCCCTTTCAAGGAAAGGGCAATCCGCCGGCGCTCCGGATCGACATTTAAGATCCGCACTTTCACCGTTTGCCCAATGGCGACGATCTCCAGCGGATGGCGAATATACCTTGTCGCCAACTCTGAAATATGGGCCAGGCCATCCTCTTCCACCCCGATGTCGATAAAGGCGCCAAAATCAACCACATTCCGGACCACGCCGTTTAGGATCATTCCCGGTTTTAAATCGTTCATCGATTTAACATCCCGGCGGAAGACCGGACCCGGCAACTCGGCGCGGGGGTCGCGTCCCGGGCGGCAGAGCCCGTCGAAGATGTCCTGCAGGGTGGGAAGGCCGACGTCCAGTTTTACCGCCATCGCCGCCAAATCAAGGGTTTTTAGTTTTTCCCGTAACCCGGCCAGACGGGAAGGGTCCCTTAGATCCCCACTCTCGTAACCCACCGCCGCCAGGAGGGCTTCGGCCACATGGTACGACTCGGGATGGATTCCCGTATTCTCCAGACTGTATTCGCCATCGGGCAAGCGCAAAAAGCCGGCCGCTTGCGTATAAACGTGGTTACCCAGTCTTTTGACCTTGAGGAGTTCTTCCCTCCGCCGGAAGGGGCCGTTGGCTTCACGGTAAGCCACAATAGCCCGGGCCAGCGTCGGCCCGATCCCCGCCACGTTTTGCAAGAGAAAAGCCGAAGCCGTATTAAGATCAACGCCAACGTAGTTCACACAGGACTCGACCACCCCTCTCAGCGTTTCACCGAGGCGGTTTTGGTCCACATCATGCTGGTATTCCCCCACTCCGAGGGCTTTCGGTTCGATCTTGACCAGTTCGGCCAGGGGATCCTGCAACCGGCGGGCGATCGAGACGGCTCCGCGCATGGCCACATCGTATCCGAGCAGTTCCTCCCGGGCGATCTTCGAAGCGGAATAAACGGAAGCCCCGGCTTCACTGACAATGGTATAGTAAACCGGACGCTCGATCCCGGCCAAAGTCGCCGCGACCAGTTCCTCCGTTTCCCGCGCGGCGGTCCCGTTCCCGCTGGCCACCAAATCGACCTGGTACTCCGCGATTAACGCCGTCAATTCCGCTTTCGCCTTTTCCCACTCGTTCTGGGGTGGGTGGGGGTAAATCGTCGTCGCCGCCAGGACCCGGCCGATGGAGTCAACCACCACCACTTTGCAACCGGTCCGGAAACCGGGATCGATTCCCATCACCGTTTTGCCGCGGACGGGCGGTTGCAGCAACAACTGCCGCAAGTTAATCCCAAATACTCTAATCGCCTGTTCTTCAGCGGTTTCCGTCAAAGCGGCCCGGATCTCCCGTTCGATACTGGGCAAAATTAAGCGGTTAAGGCTGTCTTCAACGGCGGCCTCCAAGTAAGGGGTGAAAATACAGGACCGGTTCTTCAGCACCAGCTCCTCCAGGCGGCTGAGCAGGGGGGCCTGGTCGACTTGGAGCCCGACTTTTAAAGCCCCCTCCTTTTCACCCCGGTTCAAAGCCAGCACCCGGTGGGGCGGAATCCGCTTCACCGGTTCGCTGTACTGATGGTACTGGCGGTAAACCTGCGCTTCCGGCCCTTCCGTCTTCAACTCCGAGGCAAGCTGGGCATGTTCCCACAGATAATCTCGGATCATCCGCCGCCACTCCGCCTGGTCGGCAATCTGTTCGGCGATAATATCCAGCGCTCCGGCCAAAGCCTGCTCCGGCTCTTCCACGCCAAGCTCGGGGCGGAGATAGGCGGTGGCCACTTCTTCCGGATCACCGGCGGTCATTTCCTGGGCCCAGATCAACGCGGCCAAAGGCTCCAGACCCTGTTCTTTCGCCTTGGTGGCTCTTGTCCGCCGTTTTGGTCGGTAAGGCCGGTAATAGTCCTCCACTTCCTGACGGATCGTGGCCGCTCTGATTGCCTGTTCCAACTCGGGGGTAAGTTTCCCCTGTTCCGCAATGCTCCGCAGAACCTCTTCCTTCCGCGCTTCCAGGTTCCGCAAATAGCCAAGGCGTTCCTCCAACCGCCGCAGTTGTTCTTCATCCAGCCCGCCCGTGACTTCCTTTCGGTAGCGGGCAATAAACGGCAAAGTATTGCCCTCATCGAACAATTTTACTGTCCGTCTGACCTGGTCGAGTCCAATCCCCAGTTCAGATGCTAACTGTGCAAGCAACGTCAATGTGATAAACCGCACCCTTCTTCCCGACCTTTGTCGGCTTTTTTTATTTTTATTTTAACGAACAAAAACGGCTGTCGCGCAGCCGTTCAATCCATCCGTTCACTTCACGTCCCGGCCGACGTCTCAATTTCGGCCTTGTGCAACTGCCTTTCCAACTGCTCCATGATCTTTTGTTTCTCCCGAAGCAGCGACCGGGCGTTGTGTAAACGCCGGTTATACATAAAATAGATATAAAGCCCGCTCCCAATCTGATAGATTAGGATCAAAAAAAGGAGCAGCAAGAAAAGGGATAAACCCTTTACCTTAAACCGTTTCCGTCTATTTTCCGTTCCCATCCGCTTCGGAAAATAAACAACCCGGTTCATCCTACTCCCCCCTTCTTTCCCCTTCCTTTTCCCTCTCTCCGCCTCGTTTCCCCTCCCAGCAAAAGCAAAGCCATTTTAATTAATTCGCTTCAAACCCGTCCACTCCTGTCTTTGACCTGAACTGTGCTTAAAAAAACCCCCGCCGGCGACGGAGTTTTCTTTTTAACAGTTTTAAATAAAGATGAATCGTCGGATGAAAGACCCACCGGTAGCAAGCCACCCCAACGATTAAACTGATCCCAAAAGAGACCCGTAGCTCGCCGCCGGTCGTAAAGAGGAGCACCGGAAAGATCAAAAAGACCGAGAGGACCCAAAACAAGAAGTCGCCCGCTTGCCGCCGGCGTGCAAAGAAGAACAGGCAGCCATCGTAGAGTAACCCCCACCCCAAACCGGTCAAAAAAAGAAACATCAAACCACTAACCTGCCACCCAATCCCTTCCATCCTTGCGCCCCCTTCCCTCTTTTAATCTTTTATGTTCGAGTTCGGGAATTATGTCTGGCGACAAGGAAGGGCCGGTGCCGGTCCGGCTAGGTATAGTGTTTTTTGACCCAAAACAAAAAGACGGCCCATAAAAACAACGCAACAAGGAAGAGGCCCCGGAGGATCGTGCGGCCGTAACGGTTCAAGTCGTAAAGGTTGACGAAACTCCTCAGCTCATCACGGGCCAACAACTGCCCGATCCGGCCCAGATAAGCCCGGGTCTCCCTGTACTTGGGGCGGATCTTCTCCAGATCAACATTGGTCAACCCCGCATTATATGCTTCAAGCGCCCGGCCGGTTTCACCATCAAAGTAATCGATTAAATCCTTAAGATAACGAACTCCCGTGGCGATATTCGCTTCGATGTTGTAAATACAGTCCCGCCCGTGGTTTTTTTCCCCCGGCCGGTGCCGCCCGTTGCACTTGGAGTCCGGGTTATAGGCCTGCCATACTAAGGGCGTCAACTGCATCAAACCGCAGGCCCCCTTTGGTGAGTAGGCTTCGGGGTCAAAACTGCTTTCCGCTTGGATCACCGCCGTCACCAATTGCGGGCTGACATTAAACAAAAGGGCATTACGGTGGATAATCTCCTGAATTTCGGTACTTACCGGGATCGCCCCGGCCGCATAGGAAAAATAGGACCCCAAAACCTCCTGCAACCGGGTCTCCTGCCGGTCGACCCAAAAAAACAACCCGGTCATCAGGAGAATAAGCGCCAGCATTAACCAGAGGAAAGCCTTGAAAACCCGGGGCGAAGGCCGCGCCCGGAAAATGTCGACGAAAAGTAAGAGCGGGCTGCAGACAATCCGGAAGATTTTCAGTGGAAGGTTCCCCTTCTCCTTCCGGGACTTCACCTTCTTTACCGGCCTGGTCCCAGGGAGCGGACGTGACGTTCCCATGTTACCCCTCCCGTTCTTCCCTTTTTTCCAACGGCACCCGCCCCTCCCCGCCAGGGGAAAGGCGGAAAAACGGGTTCGCGGGATGACCGCTGATCTGGCGCCAATTAGTCCAGATTAGCGTCTTTTATTACGTTTGGTTAAAGCAGCGCGGATAAAGGAAGCAAAAAGCGGTTGGGCATTGTGCGGCCTTGATTTAAACTCCGGATGAAACTGGGTCGCGACAAACCAGGGGTGTTCGGGGAGCTCGATAATCTCAACCAAGTTTTTGTCGACCAACACCCCGCTGATCACCAAACCATGGTTTTTAAACTGTTCATAATAGCGGCTATTCACTTCGTAACGGTGCCGGTGCCTTTCTTGGATTACCTCCTGCCCATAGATGGTATAAACTTTGCTCCCCGGCTGGAGGCGAACGGGTTGCAGCCCTAGGCGCATGGTTCCGCCCAGGTTTTCGAGGTCTTTCTGTTCCGGCAAGAGATCAATCACCGGATGGGCCGTTTCCGGATTAAACTCGGAAGAATTGGCGTCCGCCAAACGGCAAACATGGCGGGCAAATTCGATGATGGCACACTGGAGACCGAGGCAGATTCCGAAATAAGGGATCTTCTCCCGCCGGGCATAACCCGCCGCGCTGATCTTCCCTTCGACGCCCCGGTAACCAAAACCGCCCGGGACCAGGATCCCATCCATCCCGGCCAGGAATTTTTCCACACCCTCCGTTTCGATCCTCTCCGCGTCGATCCAATGGATCCGTACCGCCGTATCATGGGCGACCCCGGCGTGGTGCAGCGCTTCCGCCACACTTAGATAAGCATCGGGCAGCGTAACGTATTTACCGACTAAAGCAATATCCACCTCAAACCGGGGTTTTTTCATCTTCTCCACAAAGGCGCGCCAAGTCGCCAAGTCCCGTTCGCCACAGTTCAAACCGAAACGTTCAATGATAAACTGGTCCAAACCGGCCTTTTCCAAACAGAGGGGGACCTCGTAGATGGTATCAACGTCGGGGTTGGAGATCACCGCATCCTCTTTAATATCGCAGAAAAGGGCAATCTTTGCTTTCAGGTCATCCGGAATCGGCCGCTCCGACCGGCAGACGATTACGTCCGGTTGGATCCCGATGCCCCGTAACTCTTTCACGCTATGTTGCGTCGGCTTGGTTTTCAGTTCGGTGGTGGTCGAAAGGTAGGGAACCAACGTCACATGGATATACATGGTGTCATCACGGCCAACGTCCGCTTTGAACTGGCGGATCGCTTCCAAGAAAGGCAAGCTCTCAATGTCGCCGACCGTCCCGCCGATCTCAACAATTACCACCTCGGCTTGGCTTTCTTCGGCCACCAATTTGATCCGGTCTTTAATCTCGTTGGTAATATGGGGGATGACTTGCACGGTCCCTCCTAAAAAGGCGCCCTGCCGCTCTTTGTTCAGGACGGACCAGTAGATCTTCCCGGCCGTCACATTATTGTTCTTCGACAAGTTCTCATCGATAAACCGTTCATAATGGCCCAAGTCCAAATCGGTCTCCGCGCCGTCGTCGGTCACGAATACTTCACCGTGTTGGTAAGGGCTCATTGTTCCCGGGTCGACGTTGATATAGGGATCAAACTTTAAAATACTGACTTTCACCCCTCGACTCTTCAAAAGTCGTCCGATCGACGCCGCGGTGATCCCTTTGCCCAACGAGGAGACTACGCCTCCGGTAATAAAAATATATTTAGCCACAAATCCTCCCCCTAGCTTTAAAAGAATCTTTATTAAGTCAGTGTTAGCATTAACTTTTTCGTAAACCCTAACCATTATTCCGGTCAGAACTTACCCCAGCTCCTTCTTCCAGGGGCGGAACGACGGGAGCCGGATCCTTCGCCATCACGCCGTGGAACAAGCGAATCGTAACCACCTGGATAAAGCAACCGTAAAAGAGGAATCGTAAGGGGGCGCGCCACGTGCCGGCAACACCAACCAAAACCGGGATGAAGAAAGGCCCCAATGGTCAGCACGGTGTTGTCGAAAAACAACCGTCAAATAATCATTAAAAGAAAGGTCGCCTCAAGAAGGGACCTTTCTGATATTTATGAAACCTTTTGTTCGCTTGTCGCCGAAGAATGGGTGCTTTCTTTGTCCTGGCTCGGCTTCCGGTTGTCGGTTGTATAGAAACCGCTCCCTTTGAAGATAATCCCTACGTTGCGGCTGATCTGACGCTGGACTTCTCCGCCGCAATGGGGACAAACTGTCAACGGTTCCTCGGTGATCTTTTGAAACCACTCGAACCGGCCACAGTTTGCACACTTATAGTCGTAGGTTGGCATCTCCTCACCTCCATACTAGAGACCAAAGCTTACGCTAAGCAGTTCCGGCGATGTAACTTCGTTTTTGCCTACATCACAATAATATACGCTAATTCCAGATGCTTGTCAAGGATTGTCCCCTCCGCCAATAACGAGAAAAAAAGACGCCTTGCGGCGTCTTTTCTGTCCGTTCCTTTCTTCCTTCTAGTTGGCAAGCGGGGCCTTTGGAATAAGGAGCTTTTTCCCGAAAACCAGTTCCTGGTCGGTACCGGTCAACTGGTTCGCCTTGGCCAGGGCAGCCATGGTCGTATTGTAGCGGCGGGCAATCCCCCACAACGTGTCACCCGGCTGCACCAAGTAAAACAACATACTTGGTTTCGGCCCTTCCTCCGGCCAAACCAAGGCGCTGTCGGTAACCAGTGCTAACTCGCGATTTTGCGTTACCGTAATCATCGCCTTGAACTCCCAGATCAGTTTGATCGTTCTTTCATCCACCAGTTCCACCGCCGGCCGCTGGGGATTGAGAAAGACCCGGGCTTGCATCTCCGCCTCCACCCCGGGGAGATCGACGGTGGTGCCGAAAGATAAGGCCTCCGTCCCGTCCTGCCCCCAACCGGCCGCTGTAATCACGTCCCCTTCCTCACCCATCCTCTCCGCTTCGTAAAGGAGGGTGGCCAGGGCTTCCCCGGCGACAATCAACTGGTCGTGGTCCAGCTCCCATTGGAGCTTTGGCTCCGTCACCATAACCTGCAAGACCTCTTTGATCGGTGGCCGCTGCTCCGGAAGAGTAAGAAGTTTTTCCACCACAAAGGAGCGTTCCGCTTCTTCCACTACTTCAACCCATGAACCGATTTCCCGCTTGAGATCGATGATCCCTTGCTCCGCCGACACATCAATAACGGCCTTTGCTTGCCGGGTTTTGGTCAGGCACACGTCGACGCCAAGCTGGATCTGCACCCGGCAGCTCTCCGGATGCGGGGAAAGACAGTCCACGCTCTCCACCCAAAGTTCATAAGCAACCGAGGGCTCCTGCGGCACCGGGGTTTCCACCGTAATCTGGAAGGGAAGGGCGCCGCCGTTCTCTTCGGTCCATTTTTGGGTCTCCAGGCCACCCTCCTGTCCGTCTTCGGTCAGGGTCGCATAGACCAGATGCACTTCCAATCTCCCTTCGATGTTGACTTTTTCTTTGCCCACCGAGACTGTCGTGTGCACCGGGAAGGCCTGGCAACTGATGACCCGGCTCAGCGGCGGACGCGGATAGGTGAGCGCGAACGTGTTGCTGAACTCCCGGCTAACATAGGTTTGGACCAGCGGCTCCGCTACCAACAAATGCTCCTCTTCCGTATGGACCGGGGCTTCGGTTTCGATCTGTTCGACAAAGCCGACCGCCACCGGTTCATGGGCCCGCAACCGGACTTCCAGTTCCAACTGGTATTTTAGCGTACGTTCCGTCTCCGGTTGCAGTTTCGTTTGTAACAAGCGCACCTGCCAATCCCAGTCCGCCTCCCGCTCAGGCAGCTCAATCTCTCCGTTAACAACCGCACCCGCCGTCCCTTTCCACACCATTCCATACACCGGGACCTGGTCCAAGCTCTCCTTTCCCCGGTAAACCAGATGGACGTCGGCCATTCCGGACAAATAAAGTTTGTTCCCGACGATTTCCCCTTTTATCTCCCGCAAGTACCCGTGGGCGGCAAGAACCGTTTCCAGGTCCGGACAATCGGCCGCCAACTCAAGCTGGCCATGGGCTTCCAGATCCTTGCTGGTGTTGAGTAAGGTTCTTTCCATCACGGCCTGCCCGTAATGGCAAGTAAACATGCTACCCCCTCCTTGTGTTAATTTGCGTGCCAAAAGCGTACGGCCTTACCCTCCTTTTTAAGGCCGCGTTTCCACGTTATAAGAATATTTATGCCAACCCGCCATCTTTCATTACCATCAGCCGGGGGGTAGCTAAAAAATAGCGGTTTCCCTCCTCCTGCCAGACTTTCCATCCATTCTCCAGCCCGGTAAAGACGGCCCCGCGCAGATTTAAGCGGTCAACCTGGTCCAAGATCCCCCGCAGGGTCAAGCGGTCGGGGATGAAAACCGTTCTCGTCTCATCTTTATACCGGTAACGATAGCAAAGCCAACCATACCGGCCAATTCTTTTCGGTTCCCCGATCCGGTTGAGGCGGGCCATTCTTTTCTCCACCGGGGTTAAACAATACGCCGCTCCCTTTTCGTCCAAACCCCTGCCGTGGAGGTCGAAATGGAGAAACAGGCGCGTGCATGGATAATAGGCTAAGAGCTTTTTAATCTGCCGCGGCCAAACCGACAGCGGATCGGCAGCCGCAACGGAGACCGGTACAGAAACGATGAGGGCGTCCGCTTCGGTATTGGCGGGCAGAGAAGCATGGTCCAAGGATTGCCACCAGATCAGTTCGGTGTCGATCGTCCGGCGTACCCGCCGGAGAGCTTTCTTTACCTGGCGGGAGAGTTTTGCCCCGGACAAATCGACCACCAACGGCGCCCCGTCCGGGAGCGCCCAACCCGCCGCCAACCCCAAGAGCCGCTCGGCTTTTACATAAATAAAGCTTTCCTCCGCGGCCTGCTCACCGCCCGCCTCCCCGGGTAGCTCTTCGCCGGCGAAGGCTAAGATCAATTCCCTTCTTTCCACCATGATTTGCTGCCCGGGCTGAACGCGGCGGAGACGGCAACGGGTCACCGGATCCTTAAAGGCGCGCCCGCTTACGCCGTACTGCGCGGCCAGGGTTTGAACGGTCTCCCCTGCATCGCTGGTGAACAGGGTTCGGTTGTAAATCCCCTTTTCCGCCAGCAGCTTGAGGGTGTCCGGACCGCACACCCCATCGACCGGAAGCTGGTAGGCTTTTTGGAAGCTTTTCACCGCTTCCCGGGTTAAAAGGTCATATTCACCATTGATCGCACCGGCGTACAGTCCCAAGGCGGATAAGAGTGTCTGCAACTGCCGGACATCTTGACCACGACCGCCCACCGACAGCCATCTTTTCCCCAAAGGTAACCTGTTGACCGGCAAAAGCGCCAGACGGGGCATGCTTCCCCTCTCCTTTATCTTTGCTTCTTCTTCCCCGGGCGTGCTTTCATTGCCCCCGCCCGGGTCGTTGATCGGTGTCGGGTTCTCCGCGAACGGAAAATCATTATTTATGATATGAAAGGGCGAAAGGCATGGTGCCAGTCGCGCTCCCGGACAACCGCCCACCTGGCCGCGGCATAAAAAAAACAGCCCGTCCAGCCGCTGATTCACAATAACGTAATTAAGCTTTCCCCGCCACCGGCCAACAATCCCGGCCAAGCAAGGTCCAACCCGCTTTTTATTTGTTCAACTTACTGGCGGAGACCGCTACTTCATACTTTCACCCGCTTTTTTTGACTCCGCCAAAAGGGCTTGCGCCGCTTGGTTCTCCGGGTTCAGCCTCAGCACCGTCTCCAGTTCCTGAACGGCGTCCGCCCACCGTTCCTGTTGATAGTAGACCGCACCCAAAATGTAATGGAATCCTTCAATCCTCAGGTTCAGCGCAATCCCCCGGGCACAGTCTTCCTCGGCCCCGGCCAGATCAGCGGCGTTATAACGGTGAAAACTGCGGTTGAGATAAGCCCGGGCCAGCAAAGGACGGGCCGCCCTGTCGTTGGGTTGCACTTTTTGACTCTCCTCCAAATATTGCACCGCCTTATCCCACTCTTCAGCCGCTAACGCCTTCTCGCCTTCCGCCAAGTAGGCACTGGCCAACAAGCGGCTGGCCAATGCGGACTGCGGATTTAAACGGTAGCTCTCCTCCAATGCGGCAAGGGCATTGGTATAATCCTCTTGTTCCAGCGCAAGGCGGCCGGTCTCCAACGGCAGATACCACTTGTTCGGGGGCGGTGTCATCGCCTTGATGGTGGCTAAAACGATGACCAAACCGAGAAGACACCGCCATAACCAGCGCCCGGTGATTTGGTCCTTCTTACCCAGGCCTAAAGCATAAGCCCAGAGCAACCCCCCAAGAAACCCCCCAAGCAAACCCGTGTAATCGATCCCGGGAAGCACCAAACCAAGGACCAGATTCAAACCCAATATGATCCAGAAACTCCGCCCGAACAACCCTTGCGCCGTTTGCGGCCGGCGAATCCTAAAGTAGAGGAGGGCGCCCACCAGTCCGCAAATCGCCCCCGGCACGCCCACCGCTACCGTGTCCGGTTGACAAAGCACGCCGGAGAGCGTTCCCAAGAGTCCAGCTCCAAAGTAAATCCAGAAAAATCGTCTTTCTCCAAAAAAACGTTCGACCAGACTACCCAATTGAAAAAGGGCGAACGCGCTGAAGAGAAAATGTTCCCACCCCGCATGTAAAAACAGGGGAGTCAGGAGCCGCCAATACTCCCCCATCCACAGACGGGGATTATACTTCGCCCCCATGCCAATCAAAAAACTGGTCGGGTTGGTTTCGCCGTGGAGCATTGTGGCCAAAAAAACGAGCAGGTTGATGAAGAGCAGTATATATGTAAGCCGTGGACGGCCTCCCGTTTCCTCCCGGCGGCTGCCGGGAACGGTTGGCTGCTCCAGCACGACCGCATTCGCCAACTGGACCGCCAGGGAAAGGATCCTTTCTTCGACTTGCCAGCGAAAATGGGCTTTGAACGTTGAAAGCCGGGGTCCGGCCTTTTCCCAGACCGCTTCGACCCACGGCATCTCCCCCAGATAAGCCAGGACCTTTTGCCCCCCTGCCCCCTCAACATCCGCCAGCAACAAAACCGCCAGCGACAACTGGGTCCGCTGGTTACGCTCCGCCAAAACGGTCTTGATGATCAAATCACGCCACTGATCTGTTTGGTACAAGTTTGCCCCGATCAACAACAATTTCCGGTGAAAAGGTTCATCCTTCGCCAGAAGAATAAAGCCTTCTTTTGCCGGGACTTCCCGGGCCTGGTAACCGGCGGCGGTTAACCGGGATAGAATAACTCGCAGCTCGTCCGGGTTCATCCAAACACCTTCCCTCGCTTTGAGTTATTTCGCGATCCGGCTAGAATCCCCTGCCCGCCACCCAAACAAAAAAAGCCGGAAACCCGGCTTTTCCGTTAATCGAAGGCAACAGTTCTAATTTGTAAATCGGCCAGCTCAGTCAGGTCGGTTGTTAGACGGTCGACCGCCGCCGCTTCTTGCATCAACAGGACAATCAATCCTTTTTCCTTATTGGGACTGGGAAGGCCAAAACGGCCTATAATATTGTCACCATACTTGGTGATCACCGACTGGACCGCCGGGGCTAGATCGGCACGGTTTGGAACCTGAAGCCCCACGAGAAACATTTGGTCGCTTGGTACCAAGACAGGCACCACCTTTCTGCCAAGCGCATAAGCTATCGTAAAACTGGGGCAAGGAGGAAACATCAAGATGTCCGATCATGAGGGGAAAAGTTTCCCGAAAAAACGGGTCTACCGCCGGCGCAACGCGGGCCAGACCAAACCGGAACCGTCCACGCCAGCCAAGGGTTTACCCCCGGAAGACCTGGCCGCTTTTCAGGAATTGGTACCTAAGCTGAGCCCAAAGGGACAAGAAGTAATTGCCCTGCTAATGAAGGCCTTCAACGAAAAGGGTGAACTCAATACGGAGCAGCTTTTACAACTGATCAACAACTACGCCGCCCCGGTCAAAAACACCACGCAAAAGAACCCGGCCAATCCTAATCTGGCCCCGCTCATCGGGATGTTACCGCTTATAACCTCATCCCTCAATAACCAGAGTCTGAACCCAACGGTCCTCGCCAGTCTGGTCAGTATGTTGGCAGCCAGCCGCCCACGGGACTAGGAACAACCCCGGGGGATACCCGGGGTGGCCTTGTTGCCGTCTTTTCCTACTGTTCCATTTGTTTGGCGAGGAAACCCGCGGCCGTTTCCGCCACTTTTATCTCCAGTTCCCCCATGGTTACCCCGGGTTCCTTTGACGCTAAAATAACGGCCCCAATCGGATCCCCTTCGGCAATAATTGGCGCGATCACTTGAGCGGTAAATTTGCATTCGCCCTCCTCTTCGAGGATCGGACAGGTTTCGCAGTATTTATGCTCGCCGGGCGAAGGCATCAAAACAACCTTCCGCTCTTCAATCGCATTTTCTACCGCTTTTGAGATCGGTTTGTCAATAAACTCTTTTTTCGGGGCACCGGCGACCGCAATGATGAGATCCCGGTCGGCAATAAGGGAAATATGTCCGGTTGATTCATACAAAGAATCAGCATATTCCTTGGCAAAATCCCCAAGTTCACCGATGGGTGAATATTTTTTTAAGATTACTTCACCCTCGCGGTCAACAAAGATCTCCAGCGGGTCCCCCTCCCTAATCCGGAGGGTTCTGCGAATTTCCTTTGGAATCACAACACGCCCCAGATCATCAATGCGCCGAACTATACCTGTTGCCTTCATCCTTTTTCCCTCCTTCTTCTAAGTCCTCCATCCGCCAATTTTGGGGCAAAGGTTTCAATGTTTTCGCTGCCAACCCTTCCTTCATTGTTCAGGATCTATTGTTATTTATTGATATTATATACCTTGCTGAGCAGGAATATTCATTTGCCGCCGTCTCTGGAACAATGCCGGATGGAAACTGTCATGATTAGATTTCCCTGTCCAGCTATGAATATACTTGCTAAACAGACTTCTTTTCCCCTAACAGATAAAGGAGGGAATCTTTGACCAGTTTCCAATTGTCCGCCGCTTCATGTCCCGCCGTCCGCCAGCGCATCACCGGCTGGCGGCCCGGTTGGTAGCGAACCCGGCCCTTATAACCCACCAGTAACGCGGTGATCCGTTCCGCATCCAAGGACAAACCCGGTAAGAAACGGGCGACCAGATCACCCCGTTCCGTGGTCACCGTGCTGACCCCCAGCCGTTTGGCCAGCACTTTCAGGCGGGCAATCTCCACCAGGTTCCGCGTCGCCAGGGGCGGTTCGCCATAGCGGTCTTCCATCTCCGCTTCCACCTCATCGGCCTCCGCCAGACTGGCGATGGCGGCAATCTTCTTGTACATCTCAACTTTCTGGGCCGGATCACCAATGTAATTTTCCTCGATCAAGGCATCCATCGCCACCTCAATGGTGGGATCCGGGGTGTCCGGTTTCTTCTCCCCGCGCCGCTCGGTGATGGCCTCCTCCAACAAGCGGCAGTACAGGTCAAAACCAATGGCCGCAATATGGCCGTGCTGCTCGGCGCCCAGCAGGTTGCCGGCCCCCCGGATCTCCAAGTCCCGCTGGGCGATTTTCAGCCCGGACCCAAGATCCGTAAAGTCGCGGATCGTGGCTAATCTTTTCTCCGCCACTTCGCTGAGGAGTTTGTCTTTCCGGAAGGTAAAGTAGGCGTAGGCAACCCGGTTGCTCCGCCCGACTCTCCCCCGCAACTGGTACAGTTGGGCAAGGCCCAACCGGTCCGCATCATAAACAACAATGGTATTTACGTTCGGTATATCCAGCCCGTTTTCGATAATCGTGGTACAGACCAAAAGATCGCTGGCCCCTTCGTAAAAACTGAGCATGACCTCTTCCAGTTGGTCCTCGGACATCCGTCCGTGGGCAATGTCAACCCGCGCTTCGGGGATAAGCCGCTGCAGATAAGCGGCCATTTGGTCGATGGTCTTGACCCGGTTATGGACAAAGAAGACCTGCCCGCCCCGTTCCAATTCCCGCCGGATCGCCTCGGCGATCACTTCTTCGTTGTATTCAATCACATAGGTTTTCACCGGGTAACGGTCCTCCGGGGGCGTATCGATTACACTTATATCACGGATCCCGATCAACGACATGTGCAGGGTCCGGGGGATCGGGGTGGCGGTCAGGGTTAATGCGTCCACATTTTTCTTGAGTTCTTTGAGGCGTTCCTTATGGGAGACGCCAAACTTCTGCTCTTCATCTACGATCAGTAAACCCAGATCTTTAAAGGCGACGTCCTTGGATAAGAGGCGGTGGGTACCGATCACCAGATCGATTGTTCCGTTTTTTAACCCCTTCACCACTCTTTCCTGCTCCGCAGGGGACTGAAAACGGCTCAACAGGCCGATATTGACCGGGTAACCACTGAACCGCTGAGCAAAGGTCTGGAAATGCTGCTGGGCCAGGATGGTCGTGGGGACCAGAACCGCCACCTGTTTCCCGTTGGTCACGACCTTAAACGCCGCCCGCATCGCCACTTCGGTCTTGCCGTAGCCCACATCCCCGCAGAGGAGCCGGTCCATCGGCCGTTCCGATTCCAAATCCCTTTTAATCTCCTCAATGGCCTTTAACTGGTCGGGGGTCTCCTCGTAAATGAAGGCCTCCTCGAACTCATTCTGCCAGACGGTATCGGGGGGATAGGCGTAGCCTTTGGCGACAAAGCGGTCGGCGTATAGTTTGAGTAGCTTGTCAGCCATTTCCTTAATGGACTCTTGAACCCTGGTCTTTACCTTCTGCCAATCACTCCCGCCCAACCGGTTAATCCGGGGCGGGGTTTCTTCGAGACCAATATATTTTTGGACCATCCCCACCTGGTCCGTAGGCACATACAACCGGTCCGCGTCGGCATATTCGATCTCCAGATATTCGCGGCTGGCCCCGTTGATCTCCAGCTTCTTGATGCCAAGATATTTCCCGATTCCGTGGTTGATATGGACGACATAATCCCCGACCTGTAACCCCTCGAGATCGGAGAATTTCAAGCCTTCCTTCGCCAAACGGGCCTTGCCTTTTTTCACCCGGCGTTGTTGGCCGTAAAGCTCCGTTTCGGTTAAGAGCAGTAGTTTATCAGTGGAAAACTCGACCCCTTCCCCCAGGGAAAGGGGGGCTAGATAGAGTTGTCCCGAAACCAACTCGCCGGTCTCCGGCCAGTCGTTGGGGAAAAGATCTTCCGCTCTTAACGCCTCCGCCAGGCTGCGCCGGCGTTCCACCCCCGGCACCGCCAGCACGACGGTCCAGCGTTTTTCGGCCCGCTTCTTTAAGTCCTGAACCAGCTTTTTAAACTGGCCCGCATAGTCGGGTGCCATCCGCATCGGAAAACTGAGAACCGCATCGACCCTGCTCCCCTTCAAGGTCCGGCCAACGGTGGAAAGATGAAGCCGGGCCCGGGCAACCAGGCCGGCTTGGATTTCATTTAAAGACAGATAAAGACGGGTTTCATCCGAAAGGAGGTGTCCACGTTCGAGAAAACCCCCAATAATCCGGGTGTTTTCTTCTTCCAGGGCCCGCAGGTACTCACTGCCCCGCACCGGTTCATGCAAGACCAAAAGGGCATCCGAAAGATAAGCCCAGAAGGGGACAAGCTCGTCGTGGACCAGCGGTAAAAAGCGGTCCATCCCCGGAAAACTCAAGCCGTTCTCGATCTTCTCCAGTAACTCGGCAAAACGTTTTTGTAAAAAGACCGCCCCTTCCTGCGCCTTTTGGTTGGTCTCCAGTTTGCATAAGCGTTGGCTCTGTTGCTGAACGGAGGAGACAATGGCGGGGCGGGCCGTTTGGAATTGCTCCGCGGTCCATAATCCTTCCCGGGCGGGCAGGATCGTTATTGCTTCCAATTTCCGCACGGATTTTTGGGTCTCCGCATTGAAGGTACGAATCGAGTCGATCCCATCCCCAAAAAACTCAATCCGCACGGGGTCAGGCTGGTCCAACGGGTAAAGATCGATGATATCCCCGCGGACACTGAATTCGCCCGGGACCTCCACCTTGGGCACCCGGGTGTAACCGACCGTTACAAGCTTCTGGAGAAAGGTTTCCCGTCCCAACTCCTCACCAGTGGCTACCCGGGTGATGAAGGCCGTCAATTTTGGCGGGGGTAATACTTTTCTGACCAGGGCCGGCCAAGAAGTGACCACGATCAGTTTCTCATTGGCCAAAAGCCGGCTGAGGACGAGGAGGCGTTGCCCGGCCGCCTCTTTTTCGTAGGCTTCCTCGTGGGCCAACAGGTCGTAAGCGGGAAACAAGGAACAGCTTTCAGGGCCGACCAGCACAGCCAGGTCTGCGCTCAAGCGTTCCGCCGCCGACGGTGTGCTGGTCACGATCAACATCTTCCGGTTCAACGTTTGCCAAAGGGTTGCCAAGAGAAACAGGCCGGACGTCCCGCGGACCCCCTGCCCTAAGACCGACCTTTGTCTTGATTCCATGGCCGTCAGGAGTGTTTTGGTTTCAGCCCACGTCCGGAGTGGGGCAAGCAATTGTTCGAACAAGCAATAACCCCCTAAACAAAAACGCACGAAAACACAGCCAACGGAAGAAAAGGGCCCCTCCTTCCTTGGCCGTGCCGATTATTGATTATGACTCCACGTTGAAACCGCCAACACCTCTTGTCATAAAAACATATGGTGCCAGGCGGCGTAATATTCTATTCCAGCGGTACCGGGCCATTGAATTTACTCATTGCTTTTTCGATTCCTTCTGCGCACCAGGCGACGACGGCCTGAGCGGCCCGGCGAGTGATCGCCGGGAGGAGTTCCCGCTCTTCTGGTGAAAAGCAACCCAAAACGTAATCAATCAACTCTTCCGGGGCGGACGGGCGCCCGATCCCCACCCGCAACCGGGGAAAATCGGGACCGACGGCGGCGATCACCGAGGCCAACCCATTATGCCCGCCCGAACTTC